>NZ_CEXBBO010000016.1:0-98524 GCF_982611455.1 Stutzerimonas sp. | reverse complement strand
CGCCGGAGAAGGTGCGCATTATAAGCACTCAGAACATCACGTCAACGGTTGTTTTGCACTTTTATTGGAGAACCGTGCAAGCGAGGCCTAAGGGCTTATATAGGCAGCACGCTTAGATACCGGCAGCCCAATCCGTAGAGTTTCCTCTGTCACCTTCAAACTGCATTCCACAGGCTTTACACTGGCAGCCTTCCCCGATCAGCCTGATGACCCACATGTCGTACACGCCCGCCGATCCGCTTGACCTACTGCTGCTTCCTAGCTGGCTCGTACCTGTCGAGCCGGCCGGTGTCGTTTTGAAAAACCATGTGCTGGGTGTCCGCAACGGACGCATCGTATTGATTGCACCGCGCGAGGAAGCCACGAAGTACGTAGCAAAGGAGACACGTGATCTTACAGGAATGCTTTTAGCGCCCGGGCTTGTCAATGCGCATGGCCATGCGGCGATGACGCTGTTCCGTGGGCTGGCTGACGACCTACCGATGATGACATGGCTGCATGAGCATATTTGGCCGGCGGAAAGCAAATGGGTCGACGAAGCATTTGTACGTGCAGGCAGCGAACTAGCCATCGCCGAACAGCTACAGAGTGGCATCACCTGCTTTTCCGACATGTACTTCTTTCCAGAAGTTGTCAGTCAACTCGTTCATGACAATGGGATCAGAGCACAGATCACCATTCCGGTATTGGACTTCCCCATTCCTGGCGCGCGAGACGCCAACGAGGCACTCCGCAAAGGCGTAGCGCTGTTCGATGATCTCAAACACCATCCTCGGCTAAGCATCGCCTTCGGCCCACACGCACCGTATTCAGTCGCGGACGATAAGCTGGAAAGTATCCGCACGCTCGTAGCGGAAATGGATATTGGCATTCATATGCATGTCCATGAAACTGCGCACGAAGTGGAAGAGGCCCTCAGCAAGTACGGCGAACGCCCACTCGCGCGACTGGCCCGCCTGCAGCTCCTGGGCCCGCGCTTCCAAGCAGTTCATATGACCCAGATCAATGACGACGACATTACCCTTCTGGTTGAACACAACTGCAACGTGGTTCACTGCCCGGAATCCAATTTAAAGCTGGCGAGCGGCTTCTGTCCGGTCGAGCGCCTATGGGAAGCAGGTATCAACGTCGCGATAGGCACCGATGGTGCCGCCAGTAACAATGACCTCGATCTGCTGGGTGAAACACGAACCGCCGCGCTGCTGGCAAAAGCTGTTGCTGGCTCGGCTACAGCGCTCAGCGCTCACAGGGCGCTCCGCATGGCCACGCTCAACGGTGCTCGCGCGCTTGGGCTGGATGAGCATATTGGCTCGCTGGAGATCGGGAAGTTAGCCGACATGGTGGCGTTCGATTTATCGCGCCTTGCGCAACAGCCTATTTATGATCCGGTATCCCAGCTGATCTACTCCAGCGGCCGAGACTGCGTACGCCATGTATGGGTAGGCGGCAAGCAGCTGCTGGATAACCGACAGCTGACGCGCCTGGATGAGGAGCGCCTTATCGCAACAGCCCAAGAATGGGGAAAGAAGATCGGTTCCAAGCACTGAGCACGAACGCGACCAACCCCATATTCGCCATACCGCGACAAACTGACGTCCACAAAGCGTCTCACCACAGCCCCTTCGTCTGATGGAAGCTGGCAACATGAGCATTTGCGGCTCAAGCTTCTCCCTCAAAGCTTTCAAACGGAACAGATCATGAGCAACGTCGACCATGCCGAAATCGCCAAATTCGAAGCCCTTGCCCACCGCTGGTGGGACCGCGAAAGCGAGTTCAAACCGCTGCACGAGATCAATCCGCTTCGGGTGAACTGGATCGACGAGCACTTCCCGCTGGCTGGCAAGAAGGTTCTGGACGTAGGTTGCGGCGGCGGGATTCTCAGTGAAGCCATGGCCCAGCGCGGCGCCACGGTGACCGGCATCGACATGGGCGAAGCCCCACTTTCGGTTGCCCGACTACACCTGCTCGAATCTGGCCTCGAAATCGATTACCGGCAGATAACTGCAGAAGCGCTTGCCGAAGAGTGTCCCGAGCAGTTCGATGTAGTGACATGCCTGGAGATGCTAGAGCACGTACCCGATCCAGCTTCGGTGATCCGCGCTTGCTACACGATGGTGAAGCCTGGCGGGCAAGTATTTTTTTCCACGATCAACCGCAACCCCAAGGCTTATGCGTTCGCCATCATCGGGGCAGAATATCTGCTGCAACTTCTGCCGCGCGGTACTCATGACTACCGAAAGTTCGTTCGCCCCTCAGAACTCGGCACTTGGAGCCGTGAAGCCGGGCTTGAGGTCAAAGCCATCATTGGCCTGACCTACAACCCACTGACCAAACACTACAAATTATCACCGGACGTAGATGTGAACTACATGATCCAGACGCTGCGGGAGGCCTGATGCGTCTGCACGCTGTTTTATTCGACATGGACGGCACGCTGCTGGACACCGCGCCCGATTTTATTGCCGTCGCACAGGCCATGCGGCTCGCCCGCGGCCTCGATCGTGTTCCGGATCAGCAAGTTCGTGACGTTGTCTCTGGAGGAGCCCGAGCGATGGTGCTCAGTGCCTTCGATGTCGACCCGCTATCGGACAAGTTCGAAACCCTGCGCCTGGAATTCCTGGATCGCTATCAGGACCATTGTGCGGTTAAAAGCCAGCTCTATGACGGCATGGCAGAATTGCTGGCCGATATTGAGCGGGCGAAACTCCTATGGGGCGTAGTGACTAATAAGCCGTTGCGTTTCGCCGAACCAATCATGCACCAGCTAGGCCTTGCATCCCGCTCTGCGGTGCTGATCTGCCCAGATCATGTCAGTAAAAGTAAACCAGATCCGGAGCCGATGCTGCTGGCATGTAGCCAACTGGGTCTCGACCCGGCGACCGTACTGTTCGTAGGTGACGACCTGCGCGACATCGAGTCGGGACGTGCAGCCGGTAGCCGAACGGCTGCGGTGCGCTACGGATATATCCACCCCGACGACAATCCAGACACCTGGGGCGCGGACGTAGTGGTCGATCACCCGCTCGAACTGCGTGCCGTACTGGATCGCGCGTTTGGCAGCTGCTAATTGCCTATAGCTACCCCTTTTTCGATAACAACCGTTGGGCAATCGCCCTCTTCCTGAATAAATGAGGCTTCAGATGTTCGAGTACTCGGCCCGTCCCGACCTGCTAAAGGATCGGATCATCGTGGTGACCGGCGCTGGCCGCGGAATTGGCGAGGCCGCAGCAAAAGCCTACGCAGCCCATGGGGCTACCGTTCTGCTGCTGGGCAAGAATGAAGAAAACCTCAACAGGGTATACGACGAGATCGAAGCCGCCGGTTGGCCGCAACCAGCTGTGATACCGCTCAATCTGGAAACTGCACTGCCGCATCAATACGACGAACTCGCAGCGACGATTGAGCGTGAATTCGGGCGGCTGGACGGCCTGTTGCACAATGCAGGAATCGTCGGCCCGCGTACGCCGATCGAACAGCTGTCCGGCGATAACTTCATGCGAGTAATGCAGGTGAATGTCAACGCAGCCTTTATGCTCACCAGCACGCTGTTGCCCCTGCTCAAATTGTCAGCCGATGCTTCCGTGATATTCACATCGAGCAGCGTCGGACGGAAAGGTCGAGCCTACTGGGGCGGCTATGCAGTATCGAAGTTCGCCACGGAAGGACTTATGCAGGTACTGGCGGACGAACTCGACGGTGTAAGCTCCGTGCGCAGCAACAGCGTCAACCCAGGCGCGACCCGCACGGATATGCGCGCAAAGGCCTATCCGGGCGAGAACCCGGTCGTCAATCCGCTACCGCAGGAGATCCTGCCGGTTTACCTGTATCTCATGGGGCCGGATAGCATGGGCGTTAATGGACAGGCACTAGACGCCCAATAACTCATCACATGCACCGACTCAAGCAGAGCAACACAGCTATGGACACGCGGGCGACGTAATACTCTAAGCAGTCGCTTACTGCTTTAAAAAGCAACTGCGCAACGTCAATATGTGTTCCGGTTCGGTGGCAAGGTGTTTGTCCTGGTGCTGTCAAACACCGGTCCATAGGTGGCAACTACCGTCGACGAGCGCATCAGAATCCCGATCAAAAACCACCCATTTCTGGTCGAATAAACAGGCACGATTGTTCGCCAGCCTCGGTTGTGCAACATATCAGCGGTGCGAATCGCCGGAAGACCGCTGCACCATGCGGATCAAGCGCTTACGAAGCAAAGCGCGGGGGCCGCAACCGTATGCGCACCGCCTAAACTGTCCCAACCCCTCGAACAGAACAGCACAAATGAAAAAGGCGAGGCCATTACCGGCCTCGCCTTTTTCATTGCATTACGCTTTGATTCGTCATGGACGCTTGGAGCGATCGCCACGACCGAAGCCGGGACGTTGTCCCTCGCTGGCCGGCGGGCCATTGCGCTTGGCCGGCGATGGCTTGCCGCCTGCACCTGCTTCAGGACGCTTGCCTCGGTCACGGCCTGCCGCATTCGGCCGTTCCGCCACTGGTGTACCACGGCTCGGCTTGCTGCGCTCGTCAGCATCACGCGGCTTGCGTGGCGGCCGTTCATGATCACCGCGTGCCGCGCGACCCTTGCTACCCTCATTCGACGCATCAGCATCATGGGCCGAGCGAAGCACTCTAGGGCGGCGGTCGCCACGCCCGATGGGCTTGGCCACCTTACGCTGCATACGATCGAGTTTGTCCTTGGTCTTTGCCTTCATCCCCGGCAGAGCCACCGGCTTGAGGCCGACCTCTTCGCTGAGGATGTCGACTTCGCTTTGGGACATCTCGCGCCAGCGCCCCATTGGTAGATCGGAGGTCATGAATACCGGACCGAACCGCACACGTTTCAGCCGGCTGACTACCAATCCCTGGGATTCCCAAAGACGGCGGACCTCGCGGTTACGGCCTTCCATCACCACACAGTGATACCAATGGTTAAAGCCTTCCCCACCCGGTGCTTCCTGAATATCGGTAAAGCGTGCCGGACCGTCTTCGAGCATGACACCGGTTTTCAGACGCTCGATCATCTCGTCGTCGACTTCACCGCGTACCCGCACCGCATACTCACGATCCATCTCGTACGAAGGATGCATCAGACGGTTCGCCAGTTCGCCATCGGTAGTGAACAACAGCAAACCGGTGGTGTTGATGTCGAGCCGCCCGATGTTGATCCAACGGCCTTCCTTCGGGCGAGGCAAGCGATCAAATACAGTCGGGCGACCTTCGGGGTCGTCACGGGTACAGATTTCGCCGTCGGGCTTGTTGTAGATCAGCACGCGGCGCACCACTTCAGCGGCCTCTTCGCGCTTGAGCAGGCGCCCATCGACTGCAATAGCGTCATGCAGATCGACACGCTGGCCAAGTGTCGCGACGGTACCGTTGACCTTGACCCGGCCAGCGGCAATCCAGCTCTCCACGTCACGCCGCGAAGCC
The DNA here is from genome assembly GCF_982611455.1 of Stutzerimonas sp. Classification (NCBI taxonomy): domain Bacteria; kingdom Pseudomonadati; phylum Pseudomonadota; class Gammaproteobacteria; order Pseudomonadales; family Pseudomonadaceae; genus Stutzerimonas; species Stutzerimonas sp. The sequence continues at coordinate 93,094 of NZ_CEXBBO010000016.1, read as the reverse complement.
AGGCCGATACGGGCCAGGACTTTCTGCAGTTTTTCGCCGTGGGCAATATGAGGGGTTGTATCTTCGTGTTCGGTCATCTGAGCACCTCCCGGTGTGGCAGTTCCGATAGAAAGGTCGCGCACTATACGCGTAACGGTTCGCCGAAGCACTAAGGAGGTTAGCAGCCTGAACAGAGCCGCGCGCGGTTAGCTTACACGCGCGACGAAACCTGCTTTTCTCAGCCTTAGACCAACGCAGCCAGAGCTTCCGCTGTGGCCTGTTGAATACTTGCCCAGTCATTATTCTTCAGTGCGTTCGCGTCAATCATCCAGGTACCGCCGACACACATGACGCTGGGAAGTGCTAGGTATTGCGAGGCGTTAGCTGCATTGACTCCTCCGGTCGGGCAGAAGCGCACATCGGCGAAAGGTCCACCGAGCGCCTTGATCGCGGCGACGCCGCCACACACCTCGGCCGGGAACAGCTTGAAGCGGCGATAACCGAGCGCATAGCCGCGCATGATGTCCGATGCATTGCTAATGCCGGCCAGCAACGGAACCGAACAGTTCACCCCGGCTTGTAGCAGCTCATCCGTGCAACCGGGCGAGACGATGAACTGGGCGCCAGCCGCCTCGACCTCATCCATCATGCGCTTGTCGAGAACCGTACCGGCACCTACACAAAGCTCGGGTCGCTCTTGACGCAAACGGCGGATAGCGGTGAGTCCATGCTTCGAGCGCAGGGTAATTTCCAACGCCTTCAGTCCGCCTGCGGCAAGTGCATCGGCCAGCGGCAGGATTTGATCCTCGCTGCCAATGGTGATTACCGGAAGGATGCGAGCTTCGGTACAGATCTTTTCGATCAGCGCGTTTTTCTGATCCATGGTCATGGAAAATTCCTCGGGCCTCACGGGCACCAGTAAATCTCTAATGGGGAACGCAGGAATGCGCGAATGGGCATCTGCATCGTTTCGAGCCGCATCGCCTGACGCAGGGTTTCCAGCTTGGCCGTTCCCTGGATTGCCAGGCATTGAACCCGGGCAGACGCCAGCAGCGAGTAGGTCATGGTGATGCGCTGCTCCGGGCTGGTGGGCGCCAGCATCGGCAGGCAATAGTCGGTTCCGTTGGCATCGAGCCCCCGCGCCAGCAGCGGGCTATTCGGAAACAACGAGGCGGTATGGCCATCGTTGCCCATGCCGAGCACCAGTACATCGATAGGCTGCTTGACGCCATCCATCTGGCCATTTGCCAACTTTGCCGCCTGCTCCAGCGTTTCAGCTGGCTGATAAAGGCCGAGTAGTTGCGCGTCGGCAGCCGCGTTCTGCAGCAAGTGGCGACGCAGTAAGCCTTCGTTGCTGTCAGCATCGGTCACATCGACCCAGCGCTCATCAGCGAGGCTGACCTGCACCTTCGCCCAGTCCAGATGACGGGTCGACAGCGCCTCAAGAAATGCGATCGGGCTGCGTCCACCCGACACTACTAAACTAGCGCTGCCATGTGAGTTCACAGCGTAATCCAGGGCCCTCGCGACCCGCTCGGCCAACGCTTGTGCCAGTTGCTCGGGGCCGGCAAGGCTATAGCCAACCACCCCCGACGGCAGATCAAGCTCAGAGATCGCCATACCAGGACCTCCCATCACGCGTGATCAAGGCAATGGAAGCTACCGGGCCCCAGGATCCGGCGGGATAGGCTTTGGGCGCGTCACCGATACGCGACCAGCCATCTATGAGTTGGTCGCACCATTTCCAGGCGTATTCGATCTCGTCCTTGCGTACGAACAGATTCTGATTGCCCTGCATCACCTCAAGCAGCAAACGCTCATAGGCATCAGGAATCCGCGAGCTCTTATAAGTCTCGGAGAAATTCAATTGCAAAGGACCGCTACGAAGATGCATGCCTTTATCGAGCCCCTGCTCCTTCGTCATCACTTGCAGCGAGATGCCTTCGTCCGGTTGCAGACGAATAATCAGGCGGTTGCTGATCAATGAACGCTGCTCCGGCGCAAAGATATAGAACGGCGGCTCCTTGAAATGGATAACGATCTGCGAAACCTTTTCGCCCATACGCTTGCCAGTCCGCAGATAGAAGGGCACACCGGACCAACGCCAATTGCAGATATCGGCCCGCAGCGCGACGAACGTTTCTGTGCTGCTTTCGGCGTTGGAATTTTCTTCTTCCAGATAACCCGGAACCGCCTTGCCACCCACCGAACCGGCAACGTACTGGCCGCGGACCACCTGCTGGCTGAGCCGCTCCGGCGTGATCGGCGCCAACGCCTTGAGCACTTTGACTTTCTCGTCGCGGATACTGTCGGCAGTGAGGTCGCTGGGCGGGTCCATCGCGATCAGACACAACAGCTGAAGCAAGTGATTTTGGATCATGTCGCGCAACTGCCCAGCCTGATCGAAATAGCCCCATCGCCCTTCGATGCCGACGGTCTCCGCGACGGTGATCTCCACATGGGAAATGTGATGCTGATTCCACTGGGTCTCGAACAGGCTGTTGGCAAAGCGCAGCGCGATCAGGTTCTGTACCGTCTCTTTGCCAAGGTAGTGGTCGATTCGGTAAATACGCGTCTCGGGAAAATATTGCGCCACCGCGTCGTTGACTACTCGTGAAGACTCAAGGTCGTGACCGATCGGCTTTTCCAGCACGACGCGTGTCTGCTCAGCCAATCCGGCCACAGCGAGATGTTCACAGATCGATCCGTAAACCGACGCAGGCGTGGCGAAATAGGCGATCAGCGGCATGTCAGGGGAGACTACTTGCGCCAGCGCTGCATAATCTTCGGCGTTGCGGAAATCCATGGTCAGGTACCGTAGCCGCGCCTGAAACCGCAGGAGCGCTGTGTCGTCCAGCTGTGCAGCAGGAACATAACGACGTAGCGCCTGGTCGATCCGCTCGAGATGAGTCGAAGGCTCACCCTGGTCGCGTGAAAGGGCCAAAATGCGCGTATCGCTATTGAGCAGCCCCGCACGCTCGAGCTGGTAAAGTGCCGGAAACAGCTTGCGCAGCGCCAGATCACCCAAGGCGCCGAATAAAGCAAAGTTGGTTGCGTCAACAGAAATAGCAGGCATGATTTTTTTATTAACCAAATTAGACTGCGTTACAGGTTTATCTGCGCAGTTTAAGCACAATATGTTGTTATTAAAACAACATATTCCGATTTTCTCGCATTCCGAATTCGCTACGATGAGCAGCCACGGGCGCGAGCCCTTGAAGGAAGAGACATGGATCGCATGAAAAATCTCTTGGAACAGATAAAAAATAGACTCGATGACCTAAACAAGGCGGAGAGAAAGGTCGCCGAAGTCATTCTGCGCAACCCCCAGGAAGCGACCCGCTACAGCATCGCGGCGTTGGCTCAAGCGGCCAAGGTCAGCGAGCCGACGGTGAATCGATTCTGTCGTTCCTTTGGTGCTGCAGGCTATCCGGCGCTGAAAATCCAGCTAGCGCAGAGCCTGGCCAGCGGTGCTGCTTATGTCAGCCGTGCGGTCGAGGCGAACGATGGCCCCGAGGCATATACGAGAAAAATTTTTGGCAGCGCCATCGCCTCACTCGACAGTGCCTGCCGCGCAATCGATCCACAGATGGTGAGCCATGCGGTGGACTTGATGATTCAGGCCCGCCAGATTCATTTCTTCGGACTGGGCGCATCGGCATCCGTGGCGCTGGATGCTCAGCACAAGTTTTTCCGATTCAACCTGCCGGTGACCGCGCATGTGGATGTATTGATGCAGCGGATGCTCGCGTCGGTGGCGCATACCGGTGATCTGTTCGTGATCATTTCCTATACCGGTCGTACCCGAGAATTGGTGGAAGCAGCAACGATTGCTCGTGACAACGGCGCTTCCGTGTTGGGGCTGACGGCAGCGGACTCGCCACTCGCCAGGGTTTGCACGCTGAGCCTGGATATTCCACTGCCGGAAGATACCGACATCTATATGCCGATGACCTCGCGAATCATTCAATTGACGGTACTCGACGCATTGGCCGCAGGAGTGACGCTGCGGCGCGGCGTCGATTTCCAACCGCATCTGCGAAAGATAAAGGAAAGCCTGATGGCGACCCGCTACCCAACCGAAGACAACTGATCACTTCTTTTTCTTCTTCGCCTTACCCAGCGTCTTGAGTCGCTGGGCGGCCACTTCGTTGACCGCCTTGCGCTCCTTGTTTTTCATGCCTTTCCAGGCTTTCATCTCGTCCCGACTTCGACCGCAGCCGATGCAGATATCGTCCTTGAGTTTGCAAACGCTGATGCACGGATTCTTCGCCTTGTCGCCCAAATAACCACCTCCGGTTCAGCTGGGGCTCTACCGCTTACCGCTCAGTAGAGGCCCTCGTCGCCTGGAGGTTCTAACGGAATTAGGCTATCGGCTCGATCAATCCCACCAGTATTCGACCTGCACACCGAAGTTGGAGCCATGCTGGGCGTTATCGAACGCACCGGTATCGGACAAAGCGCTCCCGGCCGCCATCAGATTCGCCGCTTGTTGTGCAGCGTCGTTCCATTGGGCGTAGGTGTAATACAGCCGAAATTCCGGGCGGGCCCAAAATTCCGGACCCGCCGGCGACCAGGTCGGCGCTACGGTGAACTTGGTCAGTTTACGTGTGCCTTCTGGCGCATCGATCTGATCATGACCCAGCTCGGCGACCAGCTTGAACTGTTCGGTCAGCGCGTATACCGGACGGACACCGACCGAGATCCAATCCTGATCGCCGCCGTCCTCACGCTTATCCTTCTGATAGACCGCCTGGAACTGACCGCCGAAACGCGGCGTCACCTGCCAATCGAAATATTCCACTACACGCCAGCTCGTGTCGCTGCTGCCCAATGTGACATCGCCGGTGTAGCCCAGCCCGGTCCCCGGCCCCTCACCATATTGCACGGTAAAGGTGTTACTGCCGCCGAGAAAGCCGATCTGTTTGTGCTGGGCAGTAACCGACCAGCCGCTGTGGGCGTCTTCGCGATCCGGCTCATCGATATAACTGACGCCGAATTCGAGTTCGCCGCCAGGGTTGCTGTCGAAGCCGCCAACGTTGAAGTCGTGACGATTGATGTAATTTTCTTGGAACACATTGTCCTTGCGCGAGAAAGCATAGCTGTACTTCAACCCGCCAATTTCCACGTCTTCGATACCGGCACCGGTTGCGCTCTGGTTCCAGTAGTAAAAGTCGGAAATATGAATGTCGTTCCGCTTGTAGTAGCGTCGCCCTGCCCAAAACGAGCCGTTATTCAGCGCCGGCACCTTGCTCCACTCGGCGTAGGCCTGCACTAACCGGGCCCAGCCATGATCACCGGTGAATTTAGGCGTGTGATCGTATTCGTTGTACAGCGCAGCCATGCCCTCGACACTTAGCACCGAACCGTCGTCAAGCGTGAACAAATCTTGGCGTAGACCCAACTCTGCATATTGCTCGCACTCATTGCCCAATCGGAACTTGGACGGTGCACCAGACAGCTGGAAACAGCTCTGCGAATCGCTGCCGCTCGATTCTCCAATGCCGCTACGTACGTAGCCGTTGAAATCCAGTGCCTGAACGGTGAACGGCATGGCGAGACTGGCCAGCGACACCGCGAGGCCCAGGCGTGTGGTTTTTTTCATATCCGCTCCAATTAGCTCTTATTGTTGTTACTGCCGTTGGATCGAGCCCATAAAAAAGCTCTCCTTCCGATCCGCAAGCCAGCATCAAGCGTGCTGCGGTTCGATTTTTTGCAGCCCAAGGTGTTCGCCTCAAGCCCCTGAAAAACCAGGGTTATCAATAACATTCAGACGGCTATTGCGCCGGTACGCTGATGTCTCGCGACCAAGCCTTTTCCCACACCGATCCGCTGACTTCATTCAGCGGGCAACCAGCCGCGTGACCGTTCCGTTGCAACCCGTCGAACCGTTGCCGGGCGTTACGCCCAAACGCTCGCCGGTCTGGGCATCGAACAGCAGCACCTTGTCGGGCTCGAACTGCAACATCAGGCTCTCGCCCGGGCTGGGCGCTGCATCCGGTGCCAAGCGACAGCAAACCTTGGTCTGATTGAGGCTGACAAAAATCATCGTATCCGGGCCTGTCGGCTCGATGACCTGCACCTCGGCTCGCAACGACGGCAGGCTGCCCTGTTCTCCGACGCTGATCTGCTCGGGCCTGATCCCAAGAAGCACTTCGCGCCCGTCCAGCGAGTCGACATCCGTCAGGTTCAGCGGCAGTTCGCAGCGATCCTGACCACTTTCGAGCAGGGCCCGCCAGCCACCCGCCTCACGATTCAGGCGCAGCGGGATGAAGTTCATCGGCGGCGACCCGATAAAGCTCGCGACGAACAGATTGGCCGGGTTGTTGTAGATCTCTTTCGGCGTGCCGAACTGCTGGACGATGCCGTCCTTCATTACCGCCACCTTGTCACCAAGCGTCATCGCCTCGATCTGATCGTGCGTGACGTAGACGGTGGTGGTCTTCAGCCGCTGGTGCATCAGTTTGATTTCGGTGCGCATTTCCACCCGTAACTTGGCGTCGAGGTTGGATAGCGGCTCGTCGAACAGGTAGATCTTCGGACGCCGCGCCAATGCCCGCCCCATGGCGACACGCTGTTGCTGGCCACCGGACAGTTGCGAAGGCTTGCGCCCCAGCAGATGTTCGATTTGCAGCAGCTTGGCCACCCGCGACACTTCTTCTTCGATCTTTGCCGCCGGCACCTTGCGCATCTTCAAACCGAAGGCGATGTTGTCGTGCACTGTCATCGTCGGGTACAGCGCGTAGGACTGAAACACCATCGCGATGTCGCGATCCTTCGGGCTGGCGGAACTGATGTCAGCGCCGTCGACGCGAATCTCTCCGCCGGTGATTTCTTCCAGCCCGGCAATGCAGTTCATCAAGGTGGATTTTCCGCAACCCGAAGGGCCGACGAGAATCAGAAACTCGCCGTCATCGATCTTCAGGTCGATGTCCTTCAGCGTTTCATGAGCGCTTCCGGGATAGCTTTTGCGGACGTTGCAGAGTTCGAGTGCAGCCATGGTCGTCTCCTAACCTTTGACCGCGCCGGCCGTGAGCCCGCGCAGGAAATATTTGCCGGCGAGGATGTACACCACCAGCGTTGGCAGCCCGGCGATCATTGCCGCAGCCATATCGACGTTGTATTCCTTGGCGCCGGTGCTGGTGTTGACCAGATTGTTCAGCGCCACGGTGATGGGCTGGGCGTCGCCGCTGGCGAACACCACGCCGAAGAGGAAATCGTTCCAGATCTGAGTGAACTGCCAAATCAGGCAGACCATGATGATCGGCGTCGACATGGGCAGCAGGACTCGCCCGAAGATGGTGAAGAAACCCGCACCGTCCAGGCGCGCTGCACGGACCAAAGCATTTGGCACGCTCACGTAGTAGTTGCGGAAAAACAGCGTGGTGAAGGCGATCCCGTAGACCACATGCACCAGCACCAGGCCGGCCGTGGTATTGGCCAGACCGAACTTGCCGAGGGTGAACGAGGCTGGCAGCAGCACGGTCTGGAACGGCAGGAAGCAGCCGAACAGCAACAGCCCGAAGAACAGCTGTGAGCCGCGAAAGCGCCACATCGACAGGACATAGCCATTCAGTGCGCCAATTGCCGTCGAGATCAGCACCGCGGGTACGGCGATTTTCACCGAGTTCCAGAAGAAACCGTCGACCACGCCCCAGGCCTTAACCCAGCCGATCACGGTGAACGCCTCAGGCCAGGACAACAGGTTGCCGGTGCGGATATCGTCGGGCGTCTTGAAGCTGGTCAGCAACATCACCACCAGCGGCACCAGGTACAACACGACCGCCAGCAGCAGCGTGGCGTGGATAGCAAGCCGGCTCGGGCTGAATGTTCTAGTCATGGCGCTTGCCCCGCAGTTCCGAGTAGAGGTACGGCACCAGAACCGCCAGGATCGCGCCCAGCATCATCATCGCGCTGGCCGAGCCGATGCCCATTTGGCCGCGGCTGAACGTGAAGTTGTACATGAACATCGCGGGCAGGTCGGAGGCGTAACCGGGCCCTCCCCCGGTCATGGCCGCCACCAGATCGAAACTCTTGATGGCGATGTGAGCGAGGATCATCACCGCGCTGAAGAACACCGGCCGAAGGCTCGGCAGGATGATGCGCATGTAAATGCTCGGCAGGCTGGCGCCATCGATCTGCGCGGCACGTACGATGGATTGGTCGACGCCGCGAAGGCCAGCGAGAAAGAGCGCCATGACGAAGCCGGAGGCCTGCCATACCGCCGCGATCACAAGGCAATAAACGACGCGGTCCGGGTCGACCAGCCAGTCGAAGCGAAAACCTTCCCAGCCCCAGTCACGCAACATCTTGTCGATGCCAAGACCAGGATTGAGCAACCACTGCCAGGCGGTCCCGGTGACGATCATCGACAATGCCATCGGGTACAGGTAGACGGTCCGGATGAAGCCTTCACGGCGGATGCGCTGATCCAACAGCACCGCCAGAAACACGCCGATCACTAGGCTGACGCCGATGAACAGACCGCCGAATACCAGCAGGTTCTGGCTCGCCACCCACCAGCGGTCGTTCTCCATCAGGCGGGCGTATTGTTGCAAGCCGACCCACTTGTAGCTGGGCATGAAACTGGAGTTGGTGAAGGACAGCACCAGTGTCCAGAGGATGTAGCCATAAAAGCCGACCAAGACCACCAGCATGGTCGGCGCCAGCACCAGCTTGGGTAGCCAGCGCTGCAGCGCATCCAGGGGTGAGGCCTTGGTCATTACCGTCGCGACACTCATCGGGCATTACCAGTCAGAAGTGAAATCCGGGCCAAACGCTCCCTACGACAAGTCCGCAGTCCTGTCGCGAGGAGCTTTGACGAAGGAGAAAGGGCCGCGGAATAACGGCCCTGATCAGCCTATTGGGCGGACTTGATCGCCGCGTAGAGCTGCGCCCCAGCTTTGCTCGGATCGGCGCTCTTCTCGCTCATGAAGTTGGTCACCACATCGAAGATGGCGCCTTGCACCGCCAGGTTGGTGGCCATGCTATGCGCCATGCTCGGCTCCAAATGGCCGTTCTTGTCGGCTTCCTTGAAGTCCTTCATCGACGCTTGTGCGCAGCTGTCGAACTTGCTCATGTCCAAGTCGGGGCGCACCGGAATCGAACCCTTGTTCTGGTTGAACACATACTGGAATTCGGGCTCCAGAGCGATCCGAGCCAAGGCATGCTGCGCCGCGACGTCGCCTTCGTCCTTGAGCTTGAACATGGCGATGGAATCGATGTTGTAGGTGTAGCTGCCAGCAGTGCCGGGCATCGGTACGCACTGATAGTCCTTGCCTGCCACCTTGCCGGCGGCCGTCCATTCGCTTTTCGCCCAGTCACCCATGATCTGCATCCCGGCCTTGCCATCGATCACTTGCGCAGTGGCGAGGTTCCAGTCACGGCCGGCGCGATTGTCGTCCATGTAGGTGGAAAGCTTCTTCAGCGCGGTAAACACTTCGGTCATCTGCGGGCTGGTAAGGGTCGCCTCGTCATGCTCGACGAATGCCTTGTGGTAGCCCTCAGGCCCCATGATGCCCAACACCAGGCCTTCGAAAACGGTGCTGTCCTGCCACGGCTGACCACCGTGGGCCAATGGCACGAAGCCGGCAGCCTTGAGCTTGTCACCCGCGGCATAGAGTTCTTCGAGAGTGGTGGGCGCCTTGTCGATCCCGGCCTTCTCGAACACCTTCGGATTGATCCACAGCCAGTTGACGCGGTGGATGTTCACCGGCACCGCGACATAGTGGCCATCGTATTTCATGGTGTCGGATACGGTCTTTGACAGCAGCTCATCCCAGTTATTGGCCTCGGCCACTTCATCGAGCGGGCTCAGCAGGTCGAGAGCGCCCCACTCCTGCAGATCGGGGCCCTTGATTTGCGCTGCGCCCGGTGGATTACCGGATACCACGCGGGTTTTCAATACGGTCATGGCTGCGGAGCCTGCGCCCCCGGCGACGGCGCCATCCTTCCAGGTGTAGCCAGCCTCGTTGACCAGGTCGCGCAGGACATTTACCGCGGCGGCTTCTCCACCGGACGTCCACCAGTGGACGACTTCGACAGTGCCCTTGGAATCAGCAGCCAGTGCCGAGAGGGGAAACAAAGAGGCGAGAGAAACAACAGTGGCGAGGCGAGTTATCGCGTTCATTTGAATACCTTTTCTTGTTGTTATGCATGCAAGCATGAAGCTTGCGCTGCATTGGATTCTAAGTTGGGTAAATATCTTTAGACGTAACGAAGGGATGCGTATGTGTCACCGCCTCGTTACACAGCGGCCAGCGCCGTCGCCAGGCTCGGCGTCAGTGGCAGGCGCGGTAACAACACGGCCTGGTAGGCGTGATAAAGATCGGGTTTTCCCGGCCAGATGCTACTCGCCGGCCGGTTTTCGCTATCGAGCTCATGGTGCCAGCTGCCGTTTTGCAGATCGATGAAGTGACTCGCGGAGAATTCCCAGAAACAGCGGTACCAGCTTTCATAAACCGACTCCCCCGTGCGTCTGAGCAGCGCCGCGGCCGCTGCACTGGCTTCGGCGTGTACCCAATGCAAGCGTGCATGCACCACCGGCCGGCTCGCCCAATCGAGGGTATAAACCAGCCCAGGAGCACCGTCTGCGCGCCAGGCATCACGGCTGGCCTTCGCGAACAACCCGCAGGCGTCGTCCAGCAACCATCCCGGCGCAGCGAGCCCGGCATGTTCCAAGGCGGCTTCCAGGTTCAGCAGCAGACGCGCCCACTCGAAACTATGGCCCGGCGTGCTGCCGTAGGGGCGAAACGGGTCGGCGCGATTACCGTCGTTATAGTCCGCCAGCGCCCGCCACTCGCGATCGAAATGCTCGACCACCACATGCCCACTTGCCGCTGCATGACCATGGATCAGTCGCTCCGCGATGCGCAGGGCGCGCAGCAGCCACACCGTGTTGCCAGTGACGTCGGCCAGCGCGAGAAAGGCCTCGGTAGCGTGCATGTTGCTGTTGGCGCCCCGGTATGCCTCTTCCTGCTGCCAGTCGCGGCTCAGGCTTTCACGCAAGGCACCCTCCCCTTCGCTCCAGAAGTGAGTCTCGAGGACAGCGATCGCCTCGTCCAGCAAGGCCCGAGCCGCAGGCCGGCCAGCAACCACCGCGGAACTGGCCGCGAGGGCAACGAAGGCATGCAGGTACGCCGACTTGTCTCCGGTGCGCGTTGCATCGGCGAACCAGCCGCCGAATTCGGCATCGTGCAAGGTGCCTTGCAGCGCGGCGAGTCCGTGGTCGACCAGCCCGGCGTATCCGGGAATACCCTGAATATGCGCAAGGGAAAAACAATGGGTCATGCGCGTCGTGTGAATCAACTCAGCGCAGGCGTGCTCCGGGAGATGCCCGCTCGCATCGAGTGCGGCGAATCCTTGGTCGACTCGCGAAGCCCGGGCGAACGGCAGCAGGCGCATGCCTTCGTCAGCGAGCCAGGCCAAATGAGCGGGTTTCTGAAGCCAGCTGTCTGGGTGTAACGCAGCGGTTCTCATTGTTTTTTGTTCCATGCAGACGGGTGTCTCGTCGCTGATCCGCCATCGGCATGAGCGGACAGCGTGGCGACGGTGAGCATTCACGATGACGTTCGGGCCGCGCAAAGGAGGAAGCGTGAAGCGCGGGTGGTTGGCGCGCCCCTGAGCGATTGCCAGCTCAGCGTCCCGTTGCCGGAGTCTAGCGGGCGCTCGGAACCAGCCGGGTAACGAAACTGCCCGCCTTCGTCACAAGACCGTGACATTCACTCGAGCTTGCGGGGCAGACGCAATGTCACACGAAGCCCGCCCTCTTGCAGATTGCAAAGGCTGATTTCGCCGCCATGGCTGTGGGCAATATTGCGTGCGATACCGAGCCCGAGACCGTAACCGGGCTGCTTGGCTGCCAGGCGGAAGTTTGGCTCGAATACCTGCTTCAGCCAGGCCTCTGGCACGCCTGGGCCTTCGTCATCAACGTGCAGGACGAAGACGTCCTTATCGTCTTCGATAAACAGATGCGCCCGCTCGCCATATTTCAATGCATTGTCCAACAGGTTACCGATGCAACGTTTGAGCGCCAGCGGCTTGCCGGCGTACGGCGCGAGCGCTCCGCCCTGGACCGTTACGCGACCGTTGCCAGCGGGTGCCAGGTAAGGTTCGGTGACGCAATCGAGCAGCAAATTGAGATCGAGCGGTTCGATGTTTTCGTGAATATCGGTGTCCTTCACGCACTGCAGGGCACCTTTGACCAGCAGCTCCAGCTCGTCGAGGTCCCGGCTGAATTTCCTTTGCAGCGTATCGTCATCCAAGAGTTCAACGCGCAGCCGCAGCCGGGTTATCGGGGTTCGCAAATCATGGGAAATCGCACTGAACAATTGGCTACGCTCGGTCAAGTAGCGACCGATGCGTTCACGCATGCTGTTGAATGCCCGACTGACCTCGACCACCTCGCTACCGCCCGCCTCCGGCAGCAATTCCACCTCGCTACCCAGCGACATTTCTCGCGCCGCACGCGCCAACTGCTTGAGTGGACGGCTCTGCCAGTGAACGAGGATGCCGATGAACAACAGCAGAAAGCTGGTGGTGAGAAAGATGAACCAGAGTTGCTGATTAGGGATTCCTTGATCCTCGAGGCTGACATAGGGCGCCGGCATCAGCGAGGCGAGATAGAGCCACTCGTCAGGCGCGATCTGGATCTGCGTCACCAGCACGGGCGGATTCAGCGGTTCCAGGCTCAATGCGTAATGTGCCCAGGATCGCGGTAGCTCGTCGAGCTTCAGCCCGCCATTGAAAATGCGCAGGTCGTCCGGGCTGACAAAGTTGACCGACATATCGACATCCTTGCCAAGACGATCACGCAGCACCTCATCAACTTCCGCCAGCACCGCCTGCTTGCGCTCGGTCGGAGGAAGTATCTGCATCTCGAGAGGCTTGTCGTTCAGCGACACGAAAAAGCGCGTGCCGCCCATGCTGCGCAGCTGGTCGAGTACCAGCGGCCGGTAGCCCAGCGGCAAGGAACGGAAATAGCTGACGCTGGCGGACATCGAATGCGCCAGGCTACGAGCGCTGGTCAACAGGCCCTCCATCTGACTCGCGCGCAGTTGCGACACCCAGATGAAACTCGACAGCGCCTGCGCCAGCAGCACGACCAGCAAAGTCAGAAACAACATTCGGCCGAGCAGCGAGCGCGGCACGAGCAGCCATCTGCGCTTAACCGATCGTGTCATGGTGCGGCGAGACTTGGGCAGCGAGCAGATAACCGCTGCCACGCACGGTACGAATCAACCGCGGGCATTTACCGGTGTCGCGCAGCCGTTGGCGCAGGCGACTGACAGCCATATCGACGATGCGCTCGAGCGGCATCACCTCGCGGCCACGGGTGGCGTTGCCAATGGTGTCGCGATCGAGGATCTGTTGCGGATGATCGAGGAACAGCTTGAGCAGGGCAAAGTCGGCACCGGACAGCAGCACTTCTTCGCCGTCCTGATGAAATAGCCGGTGACTGACCATGTCCAGGCGCCACTCGTCGAACGCGCGCACATCGCTGCCGCGTTCCTGGCCAAAATTCACTCGGCGCAGCAACGCTTTGATCCTCGCCAGCAGTTCGCGAGGGCTGAAAGGCTTGCCCAGATAATCATCCGCGCCCAGTTCCAGGCCGATGACGCGATCCGCCTCGTCCGAGCTGGCGGTGAGCATGATGATTGGCATCTGTGCCAGGCGCTGATGGCCTCGCACCCAACGACAAAGGTTGAAGCCATCCTCGTCAGGCAGCATCACGTCCAGGATCACCAGATCCGCCGGATCGCTGGTCATGGCCTCGCGAAACTGTGCGCCGTCCGCAACGGTGCGCACCTGAAAGCCGGATCGGCTGAGATAGGTTTCTAGCAGTTCGCGAATGTCCTGGTCGTCATCGACCAGCAGAATCGATCTTCCAGCCTGGCTCACCTGGCGTCCTTTCTCTTGTTTTAATGTGTTTCGAGCGGGTCAGTGCTCGCTGGACGCGCCCTCCAGCAACTGCTGTAGCGCAACGCCCGCGCCTTCCAGCCCAGGGTACTCAGCTGTCACCACCCAGACCGGAACATTGTCAAAATACCGGCTCATCCCGCCCTTGTCGCGAAAACTCTGGCTAAACCCGCTGCGCATGAAGAATTCGACGAAGCGCGGCACTATCCCCCCAGCAATGTAGACGCCGCCTTGCGCGCCTGTGGTCAACACGTTGTCGCCAGCAGTCCGACCGAGCCAGACGCAAAATTGTTCCAACACGGCCGCTGCGTAGGCATCGCCTGCCAATGCCGCCGCGGTCACTTCGGCCGGCGTGGTCAGTTTCAACGGCTCGCCGTCCAATGCGCAACTGGTTCGATAGAGCTCCAACAGCCCGCCGCCGCTAAGGATCGCTTCGGCGTTCACATGGCCGAATTGGTTATGCAGCCGAGCCCACAATGCCGCCTCGCGCGCCGTCCCGATCGGCAGGCAGATATGCCCGCCCTCGCCCGGCAGGGCCCGCCAACCGCCGCCCTGCAAAGGCAGCAGCGTAGCGACTCCCAGTCCAGTTCCAGGCCCGATGACCAAGCGCGCGCGATCGGGTTCGGATTGCCCTTGGCAGACTTCAATCAATTCACCTTCACGCAATCGCGTCATGCCCAGCGCCATGGCGGTGAAGTCATTGATCAGCAACAGATCGCTCAGCCCAAGGTCCTTGCAGAAGGCCTTGCGGCTCAGGCGCCAGTGATTGTTGGTAAATATGAACTCATCGCCGGAGACCGGCCCGGCACAGGCGAGGCAAACTGCATGCAATTCGTCTACGCCCTGTCCTACGCCGTGCAGATACGCACGGATGGCATCTTCCGGACGCGGATAATCGATCGTCGGTAACACCCGTACCGACTCGATTTGCTGACCGCGCCACAGCGCGAAACGCGCATTGGTCCCACCAATATCACCAACCAGTGCCGTCACTTGAGCGCCTCCAGACCCTCGGTAAATACGCTCGCGCCATGCTCGGCCGGACTGAACGCCGCACGCAGGAAGCCGAACAGCTCGCGACCGCAGCCGATGCCAAGATCACTCGGCGCCATCACTCGCTCGCGGCGATCGAACTCGGCCTGATCGACCAGCACGCGCAGTTCGCCCGTTTCGCCGTCGACGCGGATGACATCTCCGTCGCGCACTCGGCACAGGGGGCCACCGTCGAGCGCTTCGGGGCAGACGTGGATCGCTGCCGGCACCTTGCCAGATGCGCCGGACATACGTCCGTCAGTGACCAAAGCCACCTTGTAGCCGCGATCCTGCAACACGCCGAGGAACGGTGTCAGTTTGTGCAGCTCAGGCATGCCGTTGGCTTTGGGTCCTTGGAAACGCACCACGGCCACGAAATCTTTCTCCAATTCGCCATTCTTGAAGGCCTGCGCGAGTTCACTCTGGTCGCTGAAGACGCGCGCCGGCGCCTCAACCACGCGATGCTCCGGAGCGACGGCCGAAACCTTGGTCACGCCGCGGCCGAGATTTCCCTCCAGCACACGCAACCCGCCTTCCGGCGAAAACGCTCGCTCAACAGGACGCAGGATCGCCTCGTCGAGGCTGTTCGCCGGACCTTCTTTCCAAACCAGAGCATCACCTTCGAGGAACGGTTCCTGGGTATAGCGCCGCAGTCCTTGTCCCATGACTGTATAAACGTCCTCATGCAACAGGCCCGCATCGAGCAACGTGCGAACCATGAACGGCACGCCACCGCACGCGTGGAAATGGTTCACATCAGCCTGTCCATTCGGATAGACCTTCGCCAGCGTCGGCGTCACGGCGGAAATGTCCGCCATGTCCTGCCAGGTCAGTTGGATACCGGCGGCCTGGGCAAATGCCGGAATGTGCAAGGTGTGATTGGTCGAACCGCCTGTTGCGTTCAGCGCCACCACCGAATTGATGATCGCTTTTTCATCGACGATCTTGCACATAGGCAGGTAATTGCCGGATTGCGGCGTCAGGCGGGCAACCTGACGTGCCGCCTCACGGGTCAGTTCGTCGCGCAGCGGGGTGTAGGGATTGACGAACGAGGAACCCGGCAGGTGCAGGCCCATGATTTCCATCACCACCTGGTTGGTGTTCGCCGTGCCGTAAAACGTACATGTGCCGGGGCTGTGATAGGAAAGCATTTCCGATTCCAGCAACTCTTCTCGGCTGGCCTTGCCTTCCGCGTAGCGCTGACGAACTTCGGCTTTCTGCTTGTTCGGAATACCTGATGGCATCGGCCCACCCGGCACGAACACGGCCGGCAGATGACCGAAGCGCAACGCGCCGATCATCAGGCCCGGAATGATCTTGTCGCAGATACCTAGATAAAGAGCCGCATCAAACATGTTGTGTGACAGCGCGATGGCTGTCGCCATGGCGATCACCTCACGGCTGGCCAGGCTCAGCTCCATCCCCGCCTCGCCCTGCGTTACGCCGTCGCACATGGCCGGCACTCCACCGGCGAACTGCCCGATCGAGCCGACATCACGCAACGCCTGTTTGATGATTTCAGGAAAATGCTCGTACGGCTGGTGTGCCGACAGCATATCGTTGTAAGCCGAAACGATCGCCACGTTGGCCTCGTTCATCAGGCGCAGCTGCTGCTTGTCACTGGCAGAAGCACAACCCGCCACACCGTGAGCGAAGTTGGCACACTGCAACCTGCCACGCTGGGGCCCGTCGCTCGCCGCGGCGGCCATCTGGGCAAGGTAGCGCTGCCGCGTCGGCCGGCTGCGCTCGATCAAACGTTCAGTCACTTCTTGAATCCGCGGGTGCATGCCAATCACTCCTGTCTGAATATGTAGTTTTACCAACAAAACAATGTCTATTTGGGCTTGATTTCTATTTTGACAGGAATAATCTTGTAATTCCCACAACAAATTCCGCCCAGGACTTTCTATGACTATTCGCATCGCCATCAACGGCTTCGGCCGTATCGGACGCAATGTCCTCCGTGCCCTATACAGCCAGAGCTACCGCGAGCATTTACAGGTCGTGGCGATCAACGACCTCGGCAGTTCCGCAATGAACGCCCATCTCTTGCAGTACGACAGCGTCCATGGCCATTTCGACGCAAAGATCGAAGTCGGTAATGATCGACTGACCGTCAATGGCGATCCGATTGCCGTGACCGCGATTCGCAACCCGGCCGAACTGCCCTGGCGCCAGCACAAGGTCGATGTGGTATTCGAGTGTACCGGCCTGTTCACTTCTCGCGAAAAGGCCAGCGCTCACCTGGAAGCCGGCGCCAGCAAGGTGATCATTTCCGCCCCCGCCTCTGGCGCGGACGCCACCATTGTCTACGGCGTCAATCACGACATATTGCGCCAATCGCATCAAATCATTTCCAACGCTTCCTGCACCACCAACTGCCTGGCACCGGTCGCCCAAGTGCTGTCACGCCAATACGGAATCGAACATGGTCTGATGACCACCATTCACGCCTACACAAACGACCAGAACCTGTCCGACGTTTACCACAGCGATCCTTACCGCGCGCGTTCGGCCACGCAGTCGATGATTCCAACCAAGACCGGCGCGGCCGAAGCCGTGGGCTTGGTCTTGCCGGAGCTGGCCGGCAAGCTGACCGGCATGGCGGTGCGAGTCCCGGTGATCAACGTATCGCTGGTCGATCTGACGCTGGAGCTGAGCCGCGAAACCAGCGTCGAAGAGGTCAATGCGCTGATGCTGGACGCAAGCCAATGCTCGACCATACTGGCCTGTAACTCATTGCCGCTGGTTTCCTGCGACTTCAACCACAACCCGATGTCGTCGATATTCGACACGAACCACACCAAAGTGAGCGGACGGCTGCTGAAGGTGATGGCCTGGTATGACAACGAGTGGGGTTTCTCCAACCGTATGCTGGACACCTGTCGCGCCCTACACGAAGCGCCGTAACCGGCAATACGGAATTCCAGCCCACCCAAGCAAGACGCAAGGAAGAAGATGAACCGCATCGATTTCGTTACCGCGACACTGCCGGCCCGCAAACGCATCGCCTTGGTCGCGCACGATCACTGCAAGGAGCGCCTGTTGGCGTGGGCGGAGCTACACAAAGCGCGGCTGGCGCAGCACGAACTGATCGCCACCGGTACCACCGGGCTGTTGCTCGGTCGACGCCTGGCATTGCCGGTGGAATGCATGATCAGCGGCCCGCTGGGTGGAGATCAGCAGATCGGTGCACGCATCGCTGAACAGCGCATCGACATGTTGGTGTTCTTCTGGGATCCCTTCGAACCGCAGCCGCATGACCCTGACGTGAAAGCCCTGCTGCGAGTCGCGGCGGTGTGGAACATTCCGCTGGCAGCCAACGAAAGCAGCGCGGACTATTTGCTGTCGAGTCCGCTATTGGACCAGGCTCACTCGCTCCGAATCCCCGACTACAGCACGTACCTCGCCGGCCGAAAGACGGACAAACCCGACGCTCAATAATCGCGGCGATCTTCGTCGGGGACACTTTCGCTTTCCGCCTCAGCCTCGTCGCGCAAATCCTCGAAGTCGATCTTGAGTCCGGTTTCCATGCTGTCCAGCTCTACCAAGAGGCTGCGGAAACTGGTCTGTTCGCGTGGCACTTCCGCTTCCAACTCGAGATCTGCGCGAGCCTGCAGCGCCGCAGGTACCGGTGCTTCTTCGACGTCCACCGGCAAGGGTTCGGGCTCCATCTCGCGCAGCACTGCCAACGGTGGCAGTTCGTCTAGATTCTTCAGGTTGAAATGATCGAGAAATTGCTTAGTGGTGGCGAACATCGCCGGCCGGCCCGGCACGTCGCGATGGCCAACCACGCGCACCCACTCGCGTTCGAGCAGCGTCTTGACGATCTGGCTGTTGACCGCAACGCCACGAATGTCCTCGATTTCGCCGCGAGTGATCGGTTGGCGATAGGCGATCAGCACCAGGGTTTCCAGCAACGCTCGCGAATAGCGCTGCGGCCGTTCTTCCCAGAGCCTGCCGACCCAGGGTGAAAAACGTTCACGCACCTGCAGGCGATAGCCACTGGCAACCTCCTTCAGCTCGAACGCGCGGCCCTTGCAGGACTTGCCGAGCAGTTCCAGCGCTTTGCGCAACAAAGCCGGCGCCGGGCGCTCGGTCTCATCGAACAGCTCAGCCATCCGTTCGATAGACATCGGCTTGCCCGAGGCCAGCAAAAGGGCTTCGAGCAACGAAGCGAGATCCTTGGGATCGGAAAGATTCACGGTCTGACTACCTCGGTTCTTCCATAGACTGCTCGGAGAACGCCACCGCACGCTCGTCGACACGGGCTCGAACATGAATCGGCGCGAACGGCTCGTTCTGCACCAGCTCGACCAACGACTCCTTTATCAGCTCCAGCACCGCCATGAACGTAACCACTACGCCGAGCCGGCCCTCTTCGAGGGTGAACAATGCAGCAAAGGGAACGAAAGCGCCGCCTTTGAGACGCTCCAGTACGTCGCTCATACGCTCGCGGGTTGAAAGCGTCTCGCGTGTAACCTGATGGCTCTCGAACATGTCGGCTCGGCGCAGTACCTCGACCATGGAAAACAACAGCTCCTCCAGGCTGACCTCGGGCAACAACTTGCGCGCCCGCGCTTCCGGCGCGTCCAGTCGTGGCACCTGCAGATCGCGCCCAACCCGCGGCAACTGATCGAGATCCTCCGAGGCGGCCTTGAAGCGTTCGTATTCCTGTAGCCGACGTATCAGTTCGGCGCGCGGATCGAGCTCGTCCTCCTCTACCTCAGCGGAACGCGGCAGCAGCATGCGCGATTTGATCTCCGCCAGCATCGCCGCCATCACCAGGTATTCGGCGGCAAGCTCCAGGCGTACGGTCTTCATTAGCTCGACGTAACCCATGTACTGCCGAGTAATTTCCGCCACGGGGATGTCGAGGATATCGATGTTTTGCTTGCGAATAAGGTAAAGCAGCAAATCCAGCGGGCCCTCGAACGCCTCGAGAAACACCTCCAGCGCGTCCGGCGGGATGTAGAGATCTTGCGGCAGATTGTTGAAGGCCTCGCCGTAGACCAACGCCAGCCGCAGCTGCTCGCCGGGCGGATTGACGACCGCCTCGGCCTGGGATTCCTGCATGCTTTCTCCACTGGAGCGAATTATGAAAGCGACGACAGCTTATGCCGTCTCTGGCACGGGCTCAACGCGGCTAGTTTTTTCAAGGCCTGCTAGCGGTAATTCAAGCCTATGGCCTGGCGCACCACCACCAGCGTCTCGCGAACTTCGTCGCGGGCCTGCTCGGCCCCTTCGGCCAGGATGCTGCGCACCAAGTCTGGATTCTGCTCGTAATCCTGAGCCCGCTCCTGCAACGGTGCCAGTTCGAGCTTGATCGCCTCGATCAACGGCGCCTTGCATTCAAGGCACCCGATGCCAGCGCTGCGGCAGCCCTGTTCCGCCCATTGACAGACATCTTCGTCCGAGTGGGAGAGATGCATTTGCCAAACCGGGCAACGAGTCGGTTCGCCTGGATCGTGGCGATGCACGCGTGCGGGGTCGGTAGGCATGCGCTTGATCTTCTCTTCGATCTCGGCGGGCGTGTCGCGCAGAAAAATTGAATTGCTGCTGGATTTGGACATCTTGCCGCCATCGAGGCCGGACAGTTTCGGCGACTCACTGAGCACGGCCTGCGGCTCGGGTAGCAACACTTTGCCGCCGCCTTCCAGATAACCGAACAAGCGTTCCTGGTCGCCGATGGTGATGGTCTGCTGATCCTTGAGCAGCGCCCGGGCGGTATTCAGCGCCTCGAGATCGCCTTGTTCCTGATAGCTTTTGCGCAGGCTTGCATAAAGCTTCGAGCTTTTCTTCCCGAGCTTGCGTATCGCCGCTTCGGCCTTAGCTTCAAAGTCTTCTTCGCTACCGTAGAGGTGATTGAAGCGCCGCGCCACATCACGCGCGAACTCAATATGCGGCAGTTGATCGGCTCCCACCGGCACGACGCCCGCGCGATAGGCCAGAATGTCGGCGGCCTGCAACAACGGATAGCCGAGAAATCCATAGGTACCGAGATCCTTTTGCTGCGAATCGAGTTGCAGCTCTTTATAGGACGGTACGCGCTCAAGCCAGGCGAGCGGGCAGATCATCGAAAGCAACAGGTGCAGTTCAGCGTGCTCGGGTACCTGGGATTGGATGAACAGAGTGGCCGAACTCGGACTGACGCCCGCAGCCAGCCAATCGACCGCCATTTCTTGCACGTTGCGCGATATGTCGGCACCTGCGGCGTAATCGGTGGTTAGCGCGTGCCAGTCGACGATGCAGAAGAAGCACTGATATTCATGCTGCAGCTTGACCCAGTTCTTCAGTACGCCGTGATAGTGGCCGAGGTGAAGACGGCCATTGGGCCGCATTCCGGAAACCACACGTCGCTGCGAATCCATGGAGCTCAAAAGGGTTTCCTTCGTTGAGGCAAAAAGTCGAACGGTTCAAGCAGCGAACGGGGCGGGATCGCCGCAACCAACACGCACCACTTCCGGATCGCCGTCCACCAGGCTAATCACAGTGGAGGCTTCGACGCCACCGTAACCGCCGTCGATGATCAGGTCTACCTGATGTTCCAGCGCATTGCGCATTTCATAGGGATCACTCATCGGCTCGGTTTCACCGGGCAGGATCAAGCTGACACTCATCAGCGGCTCGCCCAACTCGGCGAGCAATGCCTGTGCGATCGGCTGCGCCGGCACTCGCAGCCCGATGGTGCGGCGCTTGGGATGCAAGAGCATGCGCGGCACTTCTCGCGTAGCGCTGAGAATAATGGTGTATGGCCCCGGCAGGTGTGTCTTGAGCAGGCGGAAGGCTGCCGTATCAACCTTGGCGAACAGCCCGAGCTGGGACAGGTCGCGGCAAACCAGGGTGAAATTGTGTTTATCGTCGAGCTGGCGCAGGCGGCGGATCCGCTCGATGCCGGCCTTGTTGCCCATCGAGCAGCCAATGGCGTAGGACGAGTCGGTGGGATAGACCACCACGCCGCCGTCACGAATGATCTCCACGGCCTGTTTGATCAGCCTGGCCTGAGGATTTTCCGGGTGTATTTGAAAGAATTGGCTCATGGAAACTCCCTGTTCAGCCGGCAACAGACTCGCCTGGTCGATCATCGAAATGCCTCCACAACGGCTGCAGATCTTCCGGCAAGGCCCGATACTGGCCTAATTCCGACCAATCGCTGGGCGCATGGAAATCACTGCCGATACTGGCCATCAGGCCAAATTCGCGCGCGAGAATCGACAAGCCGCCGACCTGTTCCAGTGGCTGCATGCCATTGACGACTTCTAATGCATGCCCGCCCGCCTGGGCGAATTCAATGACCAGCCGACGACGCTTGCTACGAGTGAAGTCGTATTGCCAAGGATGCGCCAGGCTGATCCATGCACCTGCGTCGCGCAGCGTTGCCACGGTTTGTTCGAGGCTCGGCCAGTGCTGCTTGACGTCACCGAGCTTGCCCGAGCCGAGCCACTTGCGAAACGCTTCGGCGCGGTCACGGACATGGCCAGCACGGACCAGAAATTCAGCAAAATGCGGACGCGCCGGGGCGTTACCGCTGTCGCCCAGTTCCTGCTGTACGGCACGCGCGCCTTCGAGCGCACCCGGCATGCCCTTCGCCTCAAGGCGTTGAGCGATCAGTTCCGCCCGCTGCCAGCGTCCGTCGTGCAGTTCGGCGATGGCATTCTGCAATGCGTCCGCATCACGGCGAAAGGCATAGCCAAGGATGTGAATGGTCGCACCGTTCCATACGCACGACAGCTCGATACCGTTGACTAGCCGAACGCCCAGCGAATCTGCCGCAGCATGGGCGGCATCGAGACCTTCCAGGGTGTCGTGATCGGTCAGCGCGAGCAGCCCGATGCCACGCGCATGGGCTCGCTCCACCAACGCCGCAGGCGCCAGCACACCGTCTGAGGCGGTGCTGTGGCAATGCAGATCAACAATCATTCGGGACATTCTCTCCAGGGGCTTGGCGGCACACTATGCTTCTGACCGCCACGGCCGATGCTCGTGCCGTCATCCAATTCGCCAAAGCTTGCGCCGGGTCGTGGAAATGGCCAGAGGTCGGCGTTCCGCCAAAAGCGCGGTTTGTTATTATGCCGGTCACATACCGCTTCTGGCTCTCTTCGTGAAACAAATCGTCGACTTCATTCCTCTGCTGCTGTTTTTCCTTGTCTACAAGCTCGATCCCAGAACCGTCGAGGTGGCAGATCTGAGCTTCACCCTTGGCGGTATTTTCAGCGCCACGGCAATGCTTATCGCCAGCTCGATCATCGTTTATGCCGCACTATTCATTCGTCAGCGCCGGCTGGAAAAGGGCCAGTGGGTGACATTGGCCGCGTGCCTGGTGTTCGGCGGTCTGACCCTCGCCTTGCACAGCGAAACCATCCTTAAATGGAAAGCGCCAGTGCTGAACTGGCTGTTCGCACTGGTGTTCATGGGCAGCCATTTCATTGGAGAAAAGCCCTTGATCCAGCGGATGATGGGCCACGCCGTCCAACTGCCATCAACACAATGGGCACAACTGAACGTCGCCTGGATCCTGTTCTTTCTTGTCTGTGGCTTCGCCAATCTGTTCGTTGCCTTCGTCTACCCGGCCATCTGGGTCGATTTCAAGGTCTTTGGTAGCCTCGGCCTGACGCTGCTGTTCATGGCGGGTCAAGCTGTATATCTGGTCCGCCACATGCAACCCACCTCTAAAGAATCATCGGAGTAAACATGCTCTACGCCATCATCGCCACCGACGTACCCGACTCGTTGCAGAATCGTCTGGCTTCACGCCCCGCCCATCTGGCCCGTCTCGATCAACTCAAGAGCGAAGGCCGCCTGGTTCTGGCCGGCCCGCATCCGGCGGTCGACAGCAACGATCCCGGCACCGCCGGCTTTACCGGAAGCCTGGTGGTCGCCGAATTCGAATCCCTGCAGGCCGCCGAACAATGGGCTGCGGCTGATCCGTACAAGGCTGCAGGCGTCTACGGCGAAGTGGTGGTCAAGCCGTTCAAGCAAGTTTATCCCTGAGTCGATCGGCTGACGCCGTCAGGTATCTATCAGGTCGTAGGATTTCCACGGCCCGTTGAGGAAATAGGAGTTCCGATGCGCCAAGGTTCGCTGTCCCTGCTGCTTGCCCTGAGTCTTTCTGCACCATTGCTACATGCCGAAGAAGGCGCGGCCGACCCGCTCACCGAGCGGCCGGCCGAGCTGGAACAACCTCTGACCGAAAACGAACGGCAGCGCGAAGAACTGAACGATCGCCTCGGTACCGCAGCGACCGATGCCGAACGGGCACAGCTGACGCACCTGCGCCAGGAAAACCGCCGTCTGCGCATGCAGTTGCAACAAGAGCAATCGACGGCGCAACCGCAGCTGCTCAGCGACCAGCAACAATGGTTCGCGGTTGGCGGGGGCGTCGGCGTGCTGGGGTTTCTGCTTGGTGTCCTGACCACACGTGGCCGTCGCCGCCGGCAATGGCTGAACTGAAGCGAACGAGCGAACGCATGAGCGAATTGCTGCTGATAGACGACGACCAGGAACTCTGCGAGCTCCTGGTCAGCTGGCTGGCCCAGGAGGGATTCGTCGCCCACGCCTGCCATGACGGCCAGAGCGCACGTGCGGCGTTGGTCGAACACCAACCCGCCGCGGTGGTGCTCGATGTGATGCTGCCCGACGGTAGCGGCCTTGAGCTGCTCAAGCAACTGCGTAGCGAATATCCCGACCTGCCGGTATTGATGCTCTCCGGACGTGGCGAACCGCTGGATCGCATCCTTGGTCTGGAGCTCGGTGCCGACGATTACCTGGCCAAGCCATGCGACCCCCGCGAACTCACCGCACGACTGCGCGCCGTGTTGCGTCGCAGTCAGCCGGCGAGCACACCGTCCCAGCTGGAACTGGGCGACCTGTGCTACAGCCCGGCCCGTGGTGTCGCCAGCGTGGGTGAGCATGACGTTACCCTGACCCTTTCCGAAGGCCGCATCCTCGAAGCGCTGCTCAGCCAACCGGGAGAACCGCTGGACAAACAGGCGCTGGCACAGCTCGCGCTGGGTCGGAGGCTGACGCTCTACGACCGCAGCCTCGACATGCACGTCAGCAACCTGCGGCGAAAGCTCGGCCCGCACCCCGACGGTCGCCAGCGCATCGTCGCGCTGCGCAGCCGCGGCTACCTTTACGCATCCTGACCGGCTTTACCGAGCCTTTACCCTGCCCTGACCGCCGTTGACCTTGCGCGCCCTAAACTGAGCTCATCCGATCGAAGCCAGCTGAGACGCGCAATCGACGTCCGACTGGTGATCGGTATCCATACACAGGAGAGACCTCATGATGCGCAAGACCCTTATCGCCGTGCTTTTCGCTTCTACCCTCCCGGCCATCGCCATGGCGATGCCTGACGCCGGTCAGCGCCATCATGGCGGCCAGCATGCCCCGTTCGAGCAGCTCGATCTAACCAAGGAACAGAAGGGCGAAATGCGCAAGCTGATGGGCGAGCAGATGAAAAGCCATCGCGAAATCACCCAGCGCTATTTGGACAAACTGCCCGAAGCCGAGCGCAAAGCCATGCAGGACGAGCTGAAGTCCAGCAAAGAAAATACTCACAAGCAGATGCGCGACCTGCTCAAGCCAGAACAGCAGAAGAAGTTCGACGAGCTGCACGAAAAGATGGAAGACAAGCGCGCCGAACGCGCCGAGTTCAAGCAGTGGAAAGCCGAGCGCGACCAGAAGAACTGATCCCCAATTGAAAGATAACCTGCCCGGCCCGCACTCTAAAAAGGGATGCGCGCGCCGGGCTTTGCCGTGGAGAACTTAACCGGTGCGATCACTCTTCTGGCGCATTCTCGCGACATTCTGGTTGGCCATTGCACTGGTGGCGGGCCTGGCCATGCTACTCGGCCACGCATTGAACCAGGACACATGGATCATCAATCGCCATCCCGGCGTAAACGGGCTGGCCGAGGTGTGGACCAAAGTCTATGAGCACCAGGGCCCGATCACGGCACAGTTTCTGCTCGAACGGCACCGCAACCGCTTCGGTGTCGATGTGCAGGTGCTGGCGGAAAACGGCCAGCCCATCATCCGCGGCACCTTCCCGGCTCGCGCCGCCGCTTTCGAAGCTCGCCAGGCACACCGCGATGGACGCCTGCCCTGGCGCCGACTGACCACCGACTACACCAGTCCCGAGAGCGGCAACACTTACCTGTTCATTTATCGCATCCCGAATCAGGAACTGCAGGCCTGGCACCGTGGCAGTCTGTTCTGGCCACTCAGCGCAATCGCCATCGCGCTGGTCGTGCTGACCGGATTCAGCCTGTTACTGACCCTTTCGATCACCCGTCCGCTCGACCGTCTGCGTGGGGCTGTGCATGACCTCGGACAAACCGCTTACCAGCAGAACTCCCTAGCCCGACTGGCGACTAGGCGCGACGAGCTCGGCGTGCTGGCTAAAGACTTCAACCGCATGGGCGCCCGGCTGCAAAGCCTGATTGGCAGTCAGCGACAGCTGTTGCGTGACGTTTCCCATGAACTGCGCTCACCGCTTGCGCGTCTACGAATCGCTCTGGCACTTGCCGAACGGGCCACCCCGACGGAACGTGAAGTCATCTGGCCGCGGTTGGCTAAAGAATGCGACCGACTGGAAGCGCTGATCAGCGAGATTTTGGAGTTGGCAAGATTGGACGCGGAGCCAGGCGCAACGCGTGCTATCGATTTGCCGTCGATGTTCCTGCAATTGGAAGAGAATGCGCGCATCGTGTCGCCCGCCCAGCGCATCGAAAGCCGGGTGGATACAGACGTCACGCTGCACGGCTGGCCGGATATGCTCGAACGCGCACTGGATAATCTGCTGCGCAATGCCCTTCGCTTCAATCCCGAGGGCGCTCCGATAGAGCTACGCGCCAGCACTGATGACGACTGGCTGACGCTGACCGTTCACGATCACGGGCCAGGCGTGGATGAAGCTCATCTCGCACAGCTGAGCGAGCCGTTCTTCCGCGCGCCGGGACAGACATCCGCCGGTCATGGGCTAGGCCTGGCAATCGCACGACGCGCCGCCGAGCGGCATGGCGGTGAGCTACTGCTGAGCAATCATCCCGACGGCGGATTCATCGCCAGCCTGAGATTGCCGCTGGACTCGCCCGCGGAAAATCTGCAGCGCCTGGACTGATCGCTACTGCGCCCGGCTCCACTGACTGACGAAGGATTTAGGCTCCAACTCCGGCGGCATTCGCAGGTTACCCTCCGGCGTTCCCAGGTAGATAAAGCCGAGCACTTGCTCGTTGGTCGCCAATCCCAATTCTTGAGCCACGTGCCGATCATAGGAAAACTCGCCGGTACGCCAGACCGCCCCCAGGCCCTGCGCGTGAGCCGCCAGCAACAAACCGTGCGCCGCACAAGCGACCGCGAGCACTTGCTCGGATTCGGGAATCTTCGGGTGCGGCACCACGCGAGCAATGACGACTACCAGCAGCGGCGCACGCAACGGCATCTTGCGCGTTTTCTGTAGCGCCTCCTCGGCGGCCTGCGGCTGACGCAAGCGCAGCGACTCGGCCAACAGTTCGCCCAACCGCTCACGGGCCTCGCCTTGAATAGTCAGAAAGCGCCACGGGCGAAGCTGGCCATGATCCGGCGCACGCAGCGCCGCGCGAAACATCACATCCAGCTGAGCCGCGGTCGGCGCGGGATCAGCAAGCCGTGCAACGGAAACACGATTGAGCAACAGGTCGAGAGCGTCCATCCAACTACCTCCAAAACGAATCGGACATTCTAGAGGTCCGACGCGTTCGTTGGCAGCCGATTGCAGCGAACTGATGCCGTGCGGGCTTTTGGTCAGGCCACCCGATCAGGTGACAGTTGCGGCTCTAATGGCGGTGTCAGTGGCGGCAGCCCGTGGGCTGCCCGAGCCGTATCGCAATGAGCGTTGTGCTGTCCGTCAGTCCAAGACGCCTCGAATTCACGGCAAGTGCTCGAACGCTGCTCATACATCGTGCAGCGCACGCCACAACCGACATCGCCCATCAGCCCGACGCAGCGCGCGGGCTTGGATTCTGTCCCGCGCATCGCGACATGAAACGGGCTGACTTGCACCGTCGCGCTATCCGGAACGGCACCGCCCGACGAGGCGCATTCGCCCCAAAAGAAAGACACACGAAAATACGCGCAGCAAGCGCCGCACGTGAGGCAAGGATTGTCGATCGACATGGAAGGTGAACACCCAGAAACCGGGAAAGGGCCGGCGCCCAGGCGGCTATTCTATTCATCGCAACGAACTTGGGAAGACCTTCTCAGGGAACTCCGAAAAGATTTTTCGACCGGCTGATAGCCGGTTTACTGCCGCCGCTACACGCGTAGAATGGCGGGCCTCATTTCGAGCCGAGCACCAACGACAAATGGCCTTGCCGACCCTGCGCATCATTGGTTTTATCCTCGGCATTTTTCTGATCACGCTTGCAGTCAGCATGGTCATCCCGATGATCGCATTGCTGACATTTGATCGTACCGACGATCTTCAAGCCTTTATCTGGGCAAGCCTGATCACCTTCGGGTGCGGTATCGCCCTCGCCGCCCCTGGCAGACCGGCCAATACCAATCTGCGCCCTCGCGACATGTATCTGCTGACTACCGTGAGCTGGTTGGCTGTCTGCTGTTTCGCCGCGCTGCCATTGATGCTGATCCAGCACATCAGCTATACCGACGCCTTCTTCGAAACCATGTCCGGCATTACCACCACCGGTGCGACCGTGCTTTCGGGACTGGACAGTGCATCTCCCGGACTGTTGATGTGGCGCTCACTGCTTCATTGGCTTGGCGGTATCGGCTTTATCGGCATGGCAGTAGCGATCCTGCCGTTGTTGCGAGTCGGCGGTATGCGATTGTTCCAGACCGAGTCGTCGGACTGGTCGGAAAAGGTCATGCCGCGCTCGCACATGGCCGGAAAGTATCTGATCGCGATCTATCTCAGCTTCACGTTGGCCGCATTCGTCGCGTTCTGGCTCGCAGGCATGACTGGCTTCGATGCCATCAACCACGCCATGTCGACGGTATCCACCGGTGGTTTTTCAACCTCGGACGCTTCGCTTGGCAAGTTCAGCCCGGCATCACACTGGGTTGCGATCTTTTTCATGGTGCTTGGCAGTTTGCCGTTCACCCTTTA
Source organism: Stutzerimonas sp. (assembly GCF_982611455.1). Classification (NCBI taxonomy): domain Bacteria; kingdom Pseudomonadati; phylum Pseudomonadota; class Gammaproteobacteria; order Pseudomonadales; family Pseudomonadaceae; genus Stutzerimonas; species Stutzerimonas sp. The sequence goes on along the minus strand of NZ_CEXBBO010000016.1, from coordinate 64,056 downwards.
TGTCGCCACCGCGCGAGGGAATCGCGGCGCCCTATTCCGCGATCAGCAGGTTCGGGGCTTCCTGCTCATGCTGACTATAACCAGCTTGCTATTCAGCGGCTGGTACTGGCTCAACCACAACGACAGCTTGCTCGACTCGCTGCGCATCGTGACTTTCAGCGTGGTATCGGTAATCACGACCACCGGGTACGCGGTGAGCGACTACACCCAATGGGGTGGCTTCGCAGTCATGGTGTTCTTCTACCTGACCTTTCTCGGCGGCTGCTCGGGCTCCACGTCTGGCGGATTGAAGATGTTCCGCTTTCAGGTTGCCTATGCGTTGTTGCGTTCGAACCTCAAGCAACTGGTCCATCCGCGCGCGGTGATCCGTCAGCAATACAACGGGCACAACCTGGACGAGGAAATCGTACGCTCCATCCTGACGTTTTCGTTCTTCATTACCATGACAATCGGAGTGCTGGCGCTTTGCCTTGCCCTGCTGGGCCTGGACCCGATCACCGCGCTCACGGGAGCGGCTTCGGCAGTCTGCAACGTCGGCCCTGGCCTGGGGCCGATCATCGGTCCAGCCGGCAATTTCTCGACCCTGCCGGATGCGGCAAAGTGGTTGCTGTCGGTCGGCATGCTGCTGGGTCGCCTTGAGATCATCACCGTGCTGGTGATGCTGACTCCGTCGTTCTGGCGCCATTGATCGACGTCACTTCTCGCCGATGTCCTCGTTCCACAGTTCGGGGCTGTTGGCGATAAAGTTGCGCATCATCTCGACGCAGCTCGCGTCCTGCAGCACTTCGACATCGACACCACGGCCACGCAATAACAGCTCTTCGCCCATGAACGTCTGGTTTTCACCGATCACGACTTTCGGAATGCCATAGAGCAGGATGGCCCCACTGCACATGGAGCACGGCGACAGCGTGGTGTAGAGGACCGACTCGGCATAGACGCTGGCCGGCTGGCGTCCGGCATTCTCGAAGGCATCCATTTCCCCGTGCAGCACTGCACTGCCCGATTGAACCCTTCGGTTGTGCCCGCGGCCGATGATCTGACCGCGATGGACGATCACCGAGCCGATAGGAATGCCACCCTCTGCAAGGCCCTTCTGCGCTTCGTCGATAGCCGCCTGCATGAATTCGTCCATCCGTTTTGCTCCCGTAACGTTCAAACATGGTTGGCGCTGTGCGCGCGATCCGCTCTATGTGTCGATCAGGCGGCGTCAGACCTGCCTTTGAACAGCCGTCCACCCAGCGTAACGGCCGCAAATACCAGACCGCCGACGAGAATGCCGAACGCCGCGTCCAGCAACGTCGGCAACAGGCCTGCCAGCACGGATCCGATATAAGGCAACGCAACCGTATGCTCAGCGCTGTCCACGATGAAATGATGTACCGCCTTGATGCCATGGGTAAGAATGCCGCCACCGACCATGAACATAGCGGCGGTACCGATCACCGATAGCGCTTTCATCAGCCACGGCGCGACCGACAGTATTCCCTGTCCCAGCGTCTGCGCAGCGCCGCTGGCACTTTTGCTCAAAGCCAGCCCGGCGTCGTCCAGCTTCACGATGCCAGCAACCAGCCCGTACACACCGACCGTCATGATGATCGCAATCCCCGCGAGCACCGCGAGCTGCTCTATGAAGGAAGCTGCCGCCACGGTACCAAGGGTGATGGCGATGATTTCGGCCGAGAGGATGAAATCGGTGCGCACCGCGCCGCTGATCTTGTCCCGCTCAAACGCGACCATATCGACCCTTGGATCGACCAGCGCCTCGATCTGTTGCGCATGATGATTGTCGTCCCGGTGCAGGAACCGATGCGCAAGCTTCTCGAACCCTTCGAAGCATAGAAATGCACCGCCGAGCATCAGCAGCGGCGTTATCGCCCAAGGGATGAATGCGCTGATCAGCAGTGCCGCCGGGACCAGGATGAGCTTGTTACGCAAAGATCCCTTTGCAACGGCCCAGACGACGGGCAGTTCACGGTCCGCGTTGACGCCCGTGACCTGCTGGGCATTGAGCGCGAGATCATCGCCAAGTACACCGGCGGTTTTCTTCGCAGCGACCTTGGTCATCAGAGAAACATCATCCAGAACCGACGCGATATCGTCGATCAAGGCAAGAAGGCTACTGGCCAATGTTGGGCATTCCTTGTAAGTAAGTGCAGTCGCAAGGGAGCGATGTCGATACGCCGCTTTTCCGATTTAGAAGATAAGGCCTTCGTGTCGAAGGACAAGTTCCGGTGCGGCGGCCTCAGCGCCTTGCCCGGTATTCACCGGGAGTCATGGCGAACCAACGTTTAAAGGCCCGAAAGAAGTTGCTCGGATCAGCGAAGCCCAGCAGATAAGCAATTTCAAGCAGAGCCAGGTCCGGCTGCGCAAGGTATTGCTCGGCCAGTGCCCGTCGCGTGTCGTCGAGTAATTGTTGAAAGCTCGTACCTTCTTCGCCCAGACGCCGCTGCAAAGTGCGCTCGGACAGATGCAGCATCAGTGCGACGGCCTCGCGCCGAGGCTCGCCTTGTGGCAGCAGGCGGCACAAGACCTGGCGCGCTTTATGGGTTATCCGGCTATCGGAGAACCGCGCCAGGTACTCACCGGCAAAACGATCATGCAGCTGCGCGAGCTCGGCATTGGCGGTCGGCAGCGGAATATCCATGTCGGCATGACGCATCAGCAACCCGTCACACTCGGCATTGAAGCGCAGCGGTGCCTGAAAAACCGCTCGATAGGGCTCGATGTCGCGCGGTGGCGGCCCTTGCAAACATACCTCCAACGGCACCAGCGGCTTGCTCGTGAGCCAGCGGCAGAACGCAAGCGTGCTTGCCAGCGAGCCTTCAGCACTTTGCCGCGCGGGTGGCAGCCGGTCGCCGTGAATCGACAGGGTCAGCCTGTAGCCCTGCTCCGTCGGAAAGAAATGCAGATCGGCACCTTCAGCAATGATCCGCTGATAGCGCACCAGGCGTAGAAAGCTCTCCTTCAACGTGCTGCTGGACATCAATGCGTAACCGACGACGTGCATCGCGCCAGGGCGCATCACCTTCGCCAGATTCAGGCCTATCGCGGCATTACCCGTCACATCCACTGCTCGCTGCCAAAGCCGGGTCATACCGTCCTGGGCGAACCGCGCATCGGCATCGCTCAAAGCGGCGTAATCGAGGCCCAGCTCGACAAACAACGCTTGGCAGTCGACACCGTCCAGTTCCAGCGCCTGGACGATACTCAAGGCCCAGCTTGAGGAAGTGGTGCGTTCTGTCATCAATCGATCTGCTCGAATCCAGGGTGGCTTCGCATAATAGGCGCAACGCCGCCGGACAGTTCAATCGCCGGCTCGCGGTACACAAGGGTACTAAACTGGCACCTGCGGTCAGTGGCCGAGCACCGCGAGCATTCTAGACTCGTACTACCACAATGACAGGAGGTGCGGCATGAGTACGCAAACCGCCGGACGTTTCACCCGCTTCGCGGATTTCTACCCGTTCTATCTAGCCGAGCACAGCAATCCCACCTGCCGACGACTGCATTACATCGGCAGCTGTCTAGTGCTGGGGATACTCGCCTACGCCTTGATTACTCAACAGTGGTTATGGCTGCTGGCGATGCCGCTAGCCGGATACGGCTTCGCCTGGATCGGGCATTTCATTTTCGAGAAAAACCGGCCGGCGACGTTCCAGTATCCGCTGTACAGCTTTCTCGGCGACTGGGTGATGCTCAAGGACATGCTCACCGGCAAGATTCGCTTCTGAGGAAACGCAGGCGGGCCATATCCGGCGCTCAACGGCTGTCTGTCACGGATTGGACGGGCGGTTTGGCGCAATGGTGGCGACTTGGTTATGATCGCCGAGGCAGCGCCAGCCGATGCGCTGCCCACCTCCAACGACGCATGCTAGAGCGCCGGAATTTTTCAGGGACAGTAACCATACATGTCAACCGTGATCGGTGAACGGCGTAACGGCCTTGCCACTCGCCCACTGCGCGAGTACTACGCCCGGGTTCTTGGATACCTGACCTGTGCCGCCACGCTCGCCGCGGGTGTTTATACCCAACATTTCGCAATCGGCCTCTTGTGGATGGTGCCTTACACCTTGCTCTATCCGCACTTCGCCTATCACCTGAGCTATCGCTTCAAGCGCGAGCACCCGGAACGCACTTCGCAAACCTTGCTCTGCCTTGACGCGCTGAATGCAGGCGCAGGCATCGTGCTGCTCGGCTGCGCCTTGGTGCCAAGCCTGATGTTCTTGTTGACGCTGGGTTTCAGCGCACTGGTGATCGGTAGCCTGCGCCACTTGCTGATGACTTTGCTGATGGTCACCATTGGCGTCGGACTGACCACCCTTTTGGTCCCCCTGCATTTCAGCGGCGCGACACCGCCCCTGGTATCGGTGACCAGCATATTGTTCACCACCCTGTACGTCTGCATCACGGCCTATTACGTGCATCAACAGGGGATCCGGCTGGCACAGGCACGCAGCGAAGTCGAAGCCCAGCAAGCCAAGGCTGCGCGCCTCGCGCGCAATCTGGCCAAGTACCTGTCGCCGCAGGTCTGGGAATCGATCTTCTCCGGCAAGCGCAGCGTGCGGCTGGAAACCCAGCGCAAGAAGCTCACGGTGTTCTTCTCGGATATCAAGGGCTTCACCGAGCTCGCCGAAGAGCTGGAAGCCGAAGCCCTCACCGACCTGCTCAACAACTACCTCAACGAGATGTCGAAGATCACCCTTAAATACGGCGGCACCATCGATAAGTTCGTCGGTGACTGCGTGATGGTGTTTTTCGGCGACCCCGCCAGCCAGGGCGCGAAAAAGGATGCCGTAGCCGCGGTCTCGATGGCCATCGCCATGCGCAAGCACATGAAAGTTCTGCGCCAGCAATGGCGAGCGCAGGGCATCACCAAGCCGATGGAAATCCGCATGGGGATCAACACCGGTTACTGCACCGTCGGTAACTTCGGCGCCGATACGCGCATGGACTACACCATCATCGGCCGTGAAGTGAACCTGGCCAGTCGTCTGGAGAGCTCCGCCGAGGCCGGCGAGATTCTCATCTCTCACGAGACCTATTCGCTGGTCAAGGACGTGATCATGTGCCGCGACAAGGGCCAGATCAGCGTCAAGGGCTTCTCCCGCCCGGTGCAGATTTATCAGGTGGTGGATTTCCGCCGCGACCTCGGCGCGACCAACAGCTTCGTCGAGCATGAGCTGCCTGGCTTTTCGATGTACCTGGACACCAACGGCGTGCAGAATTTCGACAAGGAGCGCGTGATCCAGGCGCTCAACCAAGCCGCCGACAAGCTGCGCGACAAGGTCATCATGTAGCGCGCCGATCTCGGTTCAAAGATACGGCGCCAAATTGCCCCGTATGAACAGCACCACTCGCAGCCGGCGTCAGGCCGGCTACAGCCGAGGTCACAGATGCCGCCCATCCTTTCCCTACGCCACTACAACCACGACCAGATCGTCCACAGCCACCAGCACACCCAATTGGTGTTCGGCCTGCATGGACAACTGGAGTTCGAGATCGATGGGCACGGCAGCCGCATCCAACAGCAACTGCTCGCCGTAGTACCGAGCGATGTTCGTCATGCCTGCGGCAGCCCGGCCGGCACTCAGTGCCTGGTCCTGGATATACCCGACGACCTGTGGCTGGGGCAGCGCCTCGGTCATCATGCAGCCCCAGCGCGGCGCATACTGGAGCAGCCAGCGGCGCTGCGTCTGAATCCGGCGCAAAGCCAGTTGGTCGGCTGGCTGGCGGCCAGCCCGATCAATGATCCGATCATTAGCGAACAGGGCGCCGCCCTCCTCCTGGCTAGCCTTGCCGCTGGCTGCGAGCCGGTCACCCAGAAATGCCCGCTACCGCTCGCGGCGCTTCACGCCCATGTCGACCGGCATCTGGCGCACCCACTCGCGGTTCAGGATCTCGCGAGATTTGCAGGCCTCTCGGTGCCACGGTTCCATGCTCGCTTTGTCAGCGAAACCGGGGTCACTCCGCTGGAGTTCGTCCGGCACCGGCGCCTGCAACAAGGTCGTGAATTGCTGATCAGCACGCGACTGGCCGTCGGCGAAATCGCCGCCCGGGTCGGATACGCCTCGCAAAGCGCGTTTACCGCCGCCCTCAGACGCGAATATGGCATCACGCCGCGGGCTCTACGCCGCGAGTCGCTCGACAATTCCCGATACTGACGCGACAGACGGACCGCAGCACGGGCCTTACCATGGGCGCACCAAGACTCTGGCAGTGTCAGTCACTGCAGCATCGCGAGGCCCCCATGAGCCATATCAATTACATGTTTTCTTCCTCCAGATGTTCATACTCAACACCGAGCGTTCGGCCATGACGCATCGCAACGCCTTGCTGGCGATCCACTTCGGCGCGCTGATGTTTGGTCTGTCCGGTGTGTTCGGCAAGTTGGCCGAAAGCACGCCGCTGATGATCACCTTCGGTCGTGCGTTGTTCGCAGTCATCGCCCTGCTGCTGGCGGCGCAGTTCCTGCGTACCGGCGGCGGGAAACCGGGCTGGCGCCAACGCGGTGGTCTGTTGCTAGGCGGTTTGTTGCTGGGCGGACACTGGCTCACCTTCTTCGTCGCGGTAAAGGTCGCCGGGGTCGGTATCGCTACGCTGGGCTTCGCCAGTTTTCCGGCCTTTACCGTGTTGTTCGAAGGTTTGTTGTTTCGCGAACGGACACGCCCCGTCGAGTTCGCCATGGTGGGCCTGGTCTGCGCGGGTCTGCTGCTGGTCACGCCGCACTTCGATCTGGCCAGCGAAAGCACGGTAGGTCTGCTCTACGGCATCCTTTCCGGCCTGATGTTCGCGCTGCTTTCGCTGCTCAATCGAGCCGTTACTCGTGGTGTCGATCCGGTGCAGGCCGCCCTTTGGCAGAACGGCACCATACTGATCTGCCTGCTGCCGTTTACTTGGATGTCGTTACCGGCAGTGCCGGCGCTGGATTGGCTGTGGCTGGCATTGCTCGGCGTGTTCTGCACGGGGCTCGCACACAGCCTGTTCGTAGCCAGTCTTAAGGTTTTGAAAGCGCGGACCACCTCGGTGATCTTTGCCCTCGAGCCGGTCTACGGCATCGCGTTCGCCTGGTGGCTGTTCAACGAGCAGCCCACCTTGCGCATGCTGGCCGGCGGCACGCTGATCATCCTCGCTACGGTAATCACCAGCCGGATGAAAGCACCTGCTGCACCGAATACCGCAACGCCACTCGCGCAGACGCCTGAAGCGCGCCGCTAGTCTGGCGATCTCGTGATCGGCGCGGTCTTGTCTTCAGTGGGAATGACGCGGCACATCCGCACCGCGACAGCCAACCAGAAAATCGAAGTCGCAACCCTCATCCGCCTGCAATACGTGCTCGACATACAATCGCCGATAGCCGCTATCCCACAACAAGCCCTGCGGTGGCTGCCAATCTGCCAGACGCTCCTGCAATTCGGTATCCGGGATATCCAGATGCAGACGCCCGGCGAAACAATCCAGCTCGATGAAATCGCCGTTGCGCACGACTGCCAAAGGCCCACCTGCGGCCGCCTCTGGGGCGACATGCAACACCACGGTGCCGTAAGCGGTGCCGCTCATGCGAGCGTCGGATATCCGCACCATGTCGGTAATACCCTTGGCCAGAACCTTCGGCGGCAGACCCATGTTGCCGACTTCCGCCATGCCCGGATAACCCTTGGGGCCGCAGTTCTTCATCACCAGTACGGAGGTTTCATCGACGTCCAGTTCCGGGTCGGCGATGCGCGCCTTGTAGTCGTCGAAATCTTCAAACACCACCGCGCGGCCTCGATGCTTCATCAGCTCCGGTGTCGCCGCTGACGGTTTCAACACCGCACCGCTGGGCGCCAGGTTGCCGCGCAGCACGCATATTCCGCCATCGGCACGCAGCGGATTGTCCAGCGCGCGAATGACCTCGTCCTGCCCGTAGATGGGCGCCTGAGCGCAGTTTTCCCACAGCGACTTGCCGTTGACCGTCAGCGCAGCGGGGTTCGGCAACAGCTGATTTTCACCCAGCCGACGGATCACGGCGGGCAACCCACCGGCGTAGTAGAACTCCTCCATCAGGAAGCGCCCAGAGGGTTGTAGATCGACAATAGTCGGCATGCCCCGCCCGATGCGCGTCCAATCATCCAGATCGAGCTCAACCCCAATCCGCCCGGCGATCGCCTTGAGGTGAATCACCGCGTTGGTCGATCCGCCGATGGCGGCGTTGACGCGAATGGCGTTCTCGAAAGCCTGTTTGGTGAGCACCTTGGACAGCCGCAAGTCTTCTTCGACCATCTTGACGATGCGCATGCCGGACAGGTGCGCCAACACATAGCGGCGCGAATCCACCGCCGGTATGGCCGCGTTGTGCGGCAGCGAGGTGCCTAGCGCTTCGGCCATGCAGGCCATGGTCGAGGCCGTGCCCATGGTGTTGCAAGTCCCGGCCGAGCGCGACATGCCGGCCTCGGCGGAAAGGAATTCATCGAGGCTGATCAGCCCGCCTTTGTAGGCCTCGTGCATCTGCCAGACGATGGTTCCGGCGCCGATGTCCCGGCCGTTGTGCTTGCCGTTGAGCATCGGCCCGCCGGTTACCACGATGGCCGGCACGTCGCAGCTGGCAGCGCCCATCAGCAATGCCGGAGTGGTCTTGTCGCAGCCGACGAGCAGCACTACGGCATCGACCGGATTGCCGCGTATCGACTCCTCGACGTCCATGCTGGCCAGGTTGCGGGTCAGCATCGCGGTCGGCCTCAGATTCGACTCACCGCTGGAAAAAACCGGGAATTCCACCGGAAACCCGCCCGCCTCGAGCACACCCGTTTTCACATGCTCGGCGAGCTTACGGAAGTGCGCGTTGCAAGGCGTCAGCTCCGACCAGGTATTGCAGATGCCAATGATCGGCTTGCCCTGAAACTCGTGATCCGGGATGCCCTGGTTCTTCATCCAGCTGCGATACATGAAGCCGTTCTTGTCCGTGGTGCCGAACCATTGAGCGGAGCGCAGGGGACGTTTTTCAGTCATCGGTCAGTTCCCATTGGAGGGCGCGCTTGATCAGCGACTCCCATTATTTTTATTCGGCATCTTCGGATCGCAATGACAGAACTTGTTGCATGCGGCCTGTCCTGCCGTTGAAAAGACTAGAGCGCGTAGCCATCATCAACAAATACAAAATCAAGCCAGACCGATACCCAAACGGATATAACTGACATGAAGCCGATCAATAGCAATTGGTTCGTTCGAGCCCGCCTGAAGAACCGTCATATCCCGCTGCTGGTGGCGCTGGGCGACACCGGCAACCTCAACCGCGCGGCCGAGGGACTGGGAATTTCTCAACCGGCCATTTCCAAGCTGTTGAAGGAACTGGAAGACGGCCTTGGGGTGGCGCTGTTCGAACGACACGCGCGCGGCGTGGTGCCGACCCTTTACGGCGAGACGATGATTCGCCACGCCAGACGCTTGCAGAACACGCTGGAAAGCGTCTATAGCGAGGTCGACGCGTTACGCCAGGGTCAACAGGGGCACGTTCGCATCGGCACCATCCTCACCCCATGCGCCGAGCTGTTGCCAGAAGTGATCGGCCTCGCCAAGCAGCGTTTCCCAGGTCTGGAGCTGAGCGTTCGCACCGGTTCGAGCCATGATTTGGTAGCGATCCTCGACGACGGCGAGCTGGATTTCCTGGTAGCGCGCTTTTTTGCGGACAGCCAGCAGCACGATCTGCGCTTCGAGCCGCTGGCCAAGGAACCGCTGCGGATCTGCGCGCGCGCCGGGCTTGTTCAAGGGCCACTGTCGCGCGCCGAATTGAATGCCGCCGACTGGGTTCTGCCGCCGGCAGGCAGCGTGTTGCGTCAGGAGTTCGATGCGCTGTTTCTGCGCGTCGGTATGCGTCCGCCAACCAAGGTCGTCAACGCGGAAAACTTGCTGATGGTTACCACGCTGGTAGAAAGGAACGACGTACTCACCGTGCTACCGCGTGATGTACTGGCGCACTATGCGCGCTACGGCATGCTTGCAGAGATCGATGTCGACCCCAGTATTGATACCGACCTGAACCAAGGCCTGATGCCCTACGGCATCATCACAAAGGATCAGCAGTTGCTCTCTCCCGCAGCGCGCAACGTGCTGGAACTGCTACGTGATACCGCCCGGCAAATGCCGTTGGGCTAGATGGTTCAGCGCTCGGTAGGCATGGCGTAAAATCTGTCGCGATTAGCCCGGCAGGTCAAAAGGCTCACCTGGAACGAGGGAAGCCCGCGTGGCGGTTTAGGCCGACAAGCATCACTCGCCGGCCTAGCCAGCCTCGGCCTCAGAGCGAGGCGTCAGTGGTTTCGCCATCAACCAGGCGAGTGATACCCAACGGGTTGGCGTTCTTCAGGGCGTCCGGTAGCAGCTCGTCGGGGAAGTTCTGGTAGCACACCGGCCTTAGGAATCGGTCGATCGCCAGAGTCCCTACCGAGGTGCCGCGAGCATCGGACGTCGCCGGGTACGGCCCGCCATGGACCATCGAATCGCATACTTCGACACCGGTCGGATAGCCGTTGAGCAACAGCCGTCCGACCTTCTGTTCGAGCAGCGCCACCAGGTCGGCGGAGGCTGCGAGATCGGCCCGCTCGGCAATCAGCGTAGCGGTGAGCTGACCGCGCAGGCCTTGCAGGGCACGCATCAGCTCCGCCTTGTCAGCCACCTCCACAACGACCGTTGTCGGACCGAAAACCTCGTCTTGCAGCAGTTCGTCCCCCTCGACCAACAGGCTGGCATCAGCCTTGAACAGTTGCGGCCGGGCCTGATTGCCCTGCTGCGGCTGGCCGGCCAGATGGCTGATGCCAGGATGAGCCTGGAGATGTTGTAGGCCCTTGCCGTAGCTGTTCAGCGTCCCAGCGTTGAGCATGGTTTGTGCTGGCTGTTCGCTCATGAACGCAGCGAGCCGCTCCACGAACGCGCTGAATTCCGGAGACCGGATACCGAGCACCATGCCGGGATTGGTACAGAACTGACCACACCCCATCACCACCGAAGCAGTCAGCTCGTTGGCGATGGCATCGCCGCGCGCCTTGAGCGCCTCGGGCAAGACCAACACCGGGTTGATGCTGGACATCTCCGCGAATACCGGTATGGGCTGCGGGCGCGCTGCCGCCATGTCGCACAAAGCACGACCACCACGCAACGAACCGGTAAAGCCGACCGCCAGAATCGCCGGATGCTTGACCAGCCATTCGCCAACCCCGCCGCCATAGATCATGTTGAACACGCCCTTGGGCATGCCGGTTTTCTCTGCGGCACGGATCACCACATCGGCCACGCACTCGGCCGTCACCATATGCCCGCTATGGGCCTTGAACACGATCGGGCAACCAGCGGCCAATGCCGAGGCGGTATCGCCGCCAGCGGTGGAGAACGCCAAGGGGAAATTGCTTGCGCCAAATACCGCTACCGGTCCCAGGCCCATGCGGCATTGGCGTAGATCGGGACGTGGCAGTGGCTTGCGCTCAGGCAATGCACGATCGATGCGCGCGCCATGAAAGTCGCCGCGTCGCAGTACCTTGGCGAACAGGCGCATCTGGCCGCTGGTACGCCCGCGCTCGCCTTGAATTCGCCCGGCCGGCAATGCCGTCTCGCGGCAAACCAGCTCGACGAAATCATCACCCAAGGCGTCCAGCTCATCGGCAATGGCCTCAAGAAATTCGGCGCGCCTGCTCGCCGACAGCGACCGGTACTCCGGATAAGCCGCAGCGGCGGCTTCAGCCGCGGCATTCACCTCATCCTGGGTGGCCTGATGAAACTCGTACGGCAGCGCCTCCCCGGAGCTGGCATCGACGCTCTGTAGCGTGACCGAACCAGCGGCGCTGCGGCCGCCGCCGATGTAGTTGTGACCGCGAATATTGAGCATGAGTATCTCCTTGACCTGTTGGGTTCAGAGCCCCGCGCGCTGCGCAGATGGGCTGTCGGCCCGTGAATGAAGCAAACCCGCGAATGTTTGCGCGAGATTGGCGGGCTGTTGCGGGACCGGGCAAAAGACAGGCCGGTCGTAGTTCAAAGTTGCTTTACACCGCCTGGAGCGATCATTGGCTGACGAATACTTATGCCGTTGCACAGCGGCTCGCCGAACGCTTCCAGGCTGACTTCGAACCGATCGCCCGGCTGCGCCTTGATGCCATCGGCAAACGAAAGCGTCGCCGTACCGAAAAAGTGTACGTGCACATCGCCTGGACGTAGAAACTGAGCATATTTGAAATGGTGATACTCAAGGTTTTCCAGGCTATGACACATGTTTTCTTCGCCGGAGAGAAATTCCTTCTCCCACAACAGCTGATCCCCGCGGCGGATGCGGCTGCTACCCACCAGATGCGCCGGCAGTTCACCGACCCGCAGCTCGGGGCCGAATGAACAGAAACGCAGTTTCGAGTGTGCCAGGTACAGGTAGTTCTTGCGCTCGACCACATGGTCGGAAAACTCGTTACCAAGGGCAAAGCCTAGACGGTAAGGCTGACCGTCATCACCAATGACATAGAGCCCGGTCAGTTCCGGTTCCTCACCATAATCCTCGGCGAAATCCGGCACTGGGAAATCCGCTCCCGGACGCACCAAAATGCTGCCGTCACCCTTATAGAACCACTCAGGTTGGGCGCCGACAGTACCCGCCTGCGGACGACCGCCCTGCATGCCCCAGCGAAACATCTGCATGCTGTCGGTGAGCTTGCTTTCCTCTTGCTCGGCCTGTTGATGCATCTTGTCGCGGGTCGAGGCGCTGCCCAGGTGGGTAAGGCCGGTGCCGCTGATCAGACAGTGCGCAGGGTCCTCATGGTCCAGCGGAGGCAGCACGCGTCCGGCATCGAGCAGAGCGCGATAAAGCGGACCGCTTTCCCGCGCCTGATTTTCGATTTGGGACACCAGACCGCGCTGCGCGCGGATAGCCGCCAACGCCAGCGCTCGAGTGCTGCACACATCCGAAAGCACCTCGATGCGCTCGCCGTTGACCACGCCTACCTGCCGCTGGCCCTGCTCGTTCTCGAATTGAATCAACCGCATGCGCGCTTCCTCTTGTTGTAATGGCGCCTGACACCGCAGGCGTTTGCCGCAATCACTTTAAAAACCACCCTGACTGGTGCCTAATGAAAGCTTCTGATTAAGTGATAACTTTCAGTCATCCCCATGATCGCCGCGCTCCCCACCATCGTTTCCCGCCTGCGACTCAAGCAGCTGCGGTTGCTGATAGCCCTGGACGAACAGGGCTCGCTGCACCGTGCCGCAGAACAGGTATCGATCAGTCAACCCGGCGCGACCAAGGCGCTGCATGAGATCGAAACCACTTTTGGCACCGAGCTGTTCACCCGCACCAGCCAAGGTTTGCAGCCGAACGACCTCGGCCGCTGCGTAATTCGCTACGCACGACTGATCCAAAGCGATCTGGCGCACCTGCGTGAAGAGATGGTCGGGATTGTCCAAGGCCATGGCGGACGCCTGTCGGTCGGCGTGATCATGGGCGCGGTGCCGCTGCTGATGCGCGCGCTGGGCCGGTTGCGGCGTAGGCAGCCGGAGCTCTCCGTGGAAATCGTCGAGGACACCAGCGCCCGACTCCTCGGACTGATTGACGAGGGCAGGCTCGATCTCGCCATCTGTCGCAGCAGCGTCAGCCGCCGACCGGATGCCTATGACTGCCTGACCCTGCATCCGGAACAACTGGCCGTTGTCGCGCACCCGGAACATCCGGCCAGCGGGGCCGAGACCCTGCAACTGGCCGACCTGAGTGATTACCGTTGGGTGGTTTACCCGGCGAACATGCCCATGCGCCTATTGCTCGAGCGCGAGTTCAGCCAGGCCGGCCTGGAATTTCCGCGCTATCCCGTGGAAACCGCCTCCACCTTCACCATGCTCAGCCTGCTGCAGGAAGGCCCTGAACTGGTGGCGGTGATGCCCTTGGCGGTGGCGCAGTTTAGTGAAGGCTTCGGCATGGTCCGCCAATTGGCACTGAGCCTGCAGTCACGCAGCGAGCCCTACGGCGTCATCGTCCGCCACGGCAGCAGCCTTTCGTCTGCCGCGCGGCTGCTGCTAGAGGAAATGCAGGCCGAGCAGCTACCAAGCTGACAGCATTTATCCGCACTGCAGCAGCGGGCACCGGACGGCATCTGCGTCAATTTCTATCGTTATGCCCCAAGTCCCGTTGCGGGTCGATGTGATCGCGCACGCGCTGTTTGAGCTCCTTGGCTTCGGGGAAGCCACCGTCCAGCTTGCGCTCCCAAATTTGTGTCCCGTCACAGGTGATATGAAAGGTGCCGCCGGACGCCGGCACCAACGACACCTTGCCCAGATCATCGGAGAAAGTGGACAAGAGTTCTTGCGCCAACCAGGCCGCACGCAGCAACCACTGGCATTGAGTGCAATAGGTAATGACGATTTCCGGCTTGATATCGGGCATGACGAGGCGCTCGCGCAGTTGGCGGACGCCTATAATAGCCGCCATTTCGCGTTCCTCCGCCGGTGTTGCCATGTCCCGCCTATTGCTCATGCTGATCCTTCTGATGCCGCTGGCAGGATTCGCCGAACCCCAACCCAAAACCGGTCTGGTGCTTTCCGGCGGCGCGGCACGTGGGCTGGCCCATATCGGCGTGCTGAAAGCGCTGGAAGAACATGGCGTGCAAATCGACGCGATTGCCGGCACCAGCATGGGTGCGGTAATTGGCGGGCTCTACGCGGCGGGCTATAGCGTTGAAGAACTGGAGAAGCTGGCGCTCAGCCTCGACTGGCAGCAGGTACTGTCGGACGATCCGCCGCGGCAGGACGTACCGTTCCGACGCAAGCAGGACGATCGCGACTTTTTGGTCAAACGCAAACTCAGCTTCCGCGACGATGGCAGCCTCGGACTGCCGCTCGGCGTGATTCAGGGTCAGAACCTCGCCCTGCTGCTCGAACGCCTCTTGGTACATACCAGCGACACCCGTGACTTCGACCGTCTGCCGATCCCCTTTCGCGCAGTGGCAACCGACATCGCCAACGACAAGAAGGTGATCTTTCGCAGCGGCCATCTGCCCCAGGCCATCCGCGCCAGCATGTCGATACCGGCAGTGTTTGCACCTGTCGAGGTGGACGGTCGCCTGCTCGTCGATGGCGGTATGGTCGACAACATTCCGATGGACGTCGCCCGAGATATGGGAGTGGATCGACTGATCGTGGTGGATATCGGATCGCCGCTGCAGTCGCGCGAGCAATTGCTCACTGTCGTCGACGTGCTCAATCAATCGATCACCATGATGACGCGGCGCAATTCCGAAGAGCAGCTGGCGACGCTACGCTCGGAAGATCTATTGGTGCAGCCGATGCTGGCGGGGTTCGGTTCGACCGACTTTGGCCGCGCGCAGCAACTCATCGATGCCGGCTACCGCGCCGCCAGCGCTAAGGAAGCCCGACTGAACGCCATGCGTAGCGAGAGCGGCGGCAATCTTGCCCTGAGTCTCGCCCGCTCAGCCGACCCGCGCACGCCGCTGATTACCGAAGTGCGCATCGAAAATGATTCGAAAGTCGGCGATGCGGTCATTCGTCGACATATCCGCCAGCAGGCAGGCGAAAGGCTGGATCTGCAGGACCTGCAGAAGGACATGGGCACCCTGTATGGACTGGACTACTTCGAGCAGGTCGAATACCGGGTCGTACATGGCGATCCAGGCAACACGCTGGTCATCACCACCCGTGAAAAACGCTCCGGTACCGACTATTTGCGCCTCGGCATCAACCTCTCGGACGATTTTCGTGGCGACAGCGCCTTCAACATCGGCGCGAGCTATCGCAAGAACGGCATTAACGAGCTGGGCGCCGAATGGCTGACACGACTGCAAGTAGGTGACCGCCAAGAACTTTTCAGCGAGTTCTATCAGCCATTGGATGCCGGCTCACGATGGTTCGTCGCGCCGAACCTGTTTGCCGAAACCCAGAACGTAGAAGCAATATTGGACAATGATCCCATCGCCGAATATCGCCTGCAGCGCTACGGTTATGGGCTCAACCTCGGCCGGCAGATCGCCAACAATGGCGAGATACGTTTTGGTGTTGGGCAGGCATTGGGCGAGGCGGATGTCCGTGTCGGCGACCAGCAACTGCCGGAATTCAGTTTCGAGGAAGGCTATTACCAGCTTCAGTATTCGTTCGACACAGTGGATAACGTCGACTTCCCCCGTGAAGGTGAAGATATCGGGTTGACGCTGCGCCAGTATGATCCCGGACTGGGCTCGGATGAACGCTACCGTCAGTGGGAATTCAGTCTGGACAAAGCGGTTAGCCACGGCGTGGATACGCTGGTCTTCGGTGGCCGCTACGGACGTACGCTGGACGACGCGGAGGTCGTCACGTCCAGCTTTCTGCTCGGCGGAGCAAGGCAACTATCGGGCTTTCGCCAGGACGCCCTCTCCGGTCAGAACATCAGCCTGGCGCGCATGATTTATTTCCGACGGATGACGCCGCGTTCATTCCTGCCGCTGGATTTCCCGCTGTACCTGGGTGCGTCATTGGAGCGCGGTCGCGCATGGAACAACGATAACGAGTTCGATAGCGGATACATCAATGCCGGCAGTATTTTCATCGGCTACGAAACACCGCTGGGGCCGCTGAATTTCAGCTACGGCCTCAACGATGAAGCCGAGCGTGCCTTGTACATGAACCTCGGACGCAGCTTCTGATCCGATGCGTCCATAGCTGAAGTGTCAGAAGCGCTAGCCCACCGAGGTGATACTCAGGCGATCTGAGCGAGCAGCTCATTGACCTGCTGCCGCTGTTGCTCGTCACCTTCAGTGGCGAGACTTTCCAGGATCCTGCAGGCGCTCTCCATGTCGCCCTGCTTGATATAGGCCACGGCTTGATTGAGGCGAACCAGGTGTTCGGGGTTCGGCTCCAACTGGCGGATCTCCTCAGCTGATGGCATCGACGCGAACGAGTCGGTGTTATCCAGCAGCGATGGCAGCTCACCCAGCGTCAGCACCTCGTCGAAGCCATCCAGCCAGGGCTGTGAGGCTGCAGCTGTTTCGACGCCATCATCAGGCCGGTCGGTCATTACGGAACGGTGCTCCGTCGAAACCGACGGTGCCGCCATGCGCTCGTTCAACGTGAGAATGAATTCCGCGTCGGCAATTACCCGCTCCGCTGGGTCTTGCAACGGTTCCACCGGTGCCACGGCGGCGGCCAATGCGGGATGCAACGCTACCAACTGACTCAACTGCGCCGAATTGCCACCCGCCTGAAGATAGGCCGCTGCGGCGCCGCGGTACGCCTCCACATCGCCTGACTCCGCCACCAGTCCGAGCAGACGCAGGCGCAGGTCTAGCTGATCCGGTGCCCGCTCGATGCCCCGCTGCAGCACGTCAATTGCCTCAGCGCGGCGGCCGTAGGTGAGATAGATATCGGCCGCTTCGAGTACGTCGGTTTCGCTTACCGAAGCATGTGCCGGCTGGCGTGGCATATCCGAGCCCGCCGTGGGCGCCGACGGCGGTAGCCGCTTCGACAGCATTGCACTATTGGGTGTGGCCTCGAGCGCCTTGGTTGCAGACTTGCTGCGACGGCTGAACCAAAAGCCCCCGAACAACAGCGAAACCAGCACACCTGCGCCAGGTACCGCCCAATCACGCCACCCAGCGTCGCGTGCCGCGTTGATCACGACAGGCTGCGCAATCGACGGCGCGCTATCAGCCCGCTCCACCGCGTTTTGCGGCTCGACGGTTGACGGCGTTGTGATAATGGGTGCTAACGGTTCGATCGTCGACGGCCCCGTACTGGGCTGTTCAGCTGCGGCCTCCGGTAGGCTGCGCTGGTTCTGAAGTTGAGCATTGACGCGTTCGAGCTGAAGCTGCAATTCAACCAGCATCTGTTTCAACTGCTGATTTTCGTCGCGGCTGGCGGCCAATTCTTCGAACAGCTGCCGGCGCAGAACAGCAACCTGGTCTTCTGCCGCTGTCATCTCGGTTGGCTGAGGCATGGGAGTCAGCGCATCGATCGACGCTGACTCAGCGACTTGTTCCACCTGCGCAATCGCAGGTTGCTCAGCCGCGTCTGGCAGCAGCAGATTTGCACCTGCATTGAGTCGACTCGGGTCGCCATCTGCAAAGGCGTTTGGATTCAGCACCCGGATTTCCTGCATGAATTGCGACAACGAGCCCTGACCGCCTTCCGCCATATACGCACTGGCGATCGTCCACAGGCTTTCGCCGCTCGCAACGACGTGGCGCTTGCCTAGAGACGCCTGCGGCAGAGCGGCGGGCGGCACGAAACGCGACGACTCGGTACGCACTGGCGAAACCGCGGCTTGCGGAGCGCTAACGATCGCACTGGCCGTGAACTGCGGTTCACTGGGCATCGGATCGAGCAGGACCGTGTATTCGCGCAACAGCCGACTCCTGGCGCGCGTTATTTCCACCAGAAAATTCAGGTAGGGCTCGCGGACCGGCTTATTGGACGTAACACGAATGCGGCTGCGATTCCCTTCGATCACTGGCGTAAAGGTCAGATTCTGCAAGAATTCCAGGCGCTCGACGCCGACGCGCTCGAAATCTCTGCTGGACGCCAGCACCACTCGAATCTCGTCTGCCGAAAGCTCACCCACATCCAACAGATCAATTTCAGCACTCAGCGGCTGGTTCAACGCCGAGTGAAGCGTGATGTCGCCCATTCCCAGCGCTGAAACCATGCCGGAATAGAGCAGCGAGCCACCCGCTACTGACAACAATACTCGACGACCAAGGGCCATATGACCTCCGCAGCAACGGCACGTCCGGCACGATTGATCGCCGGCTCACCTGTTTGAATGCTCAACCTGTGACGCAGTTATCGACGAAACCTGGAAAAGGTTTATGCAGCCCGTCGGCTGATGCGATAAGGCATTGTGCCATCATTGACGAATTTCAGCCTAGCGTCAAAAGACAGACGGCGACCCGACGGGCGCTCGTGCCGTAAGGCGCCAGGGATTTTTGCTCGATACGGGAGTGAGGGCATCGCGATGCAACGATCAATGCGTAACGCTGAACTGGCGCGTATCGATCGGGGCGAAAGCCCATGCAAATACCGCTTTAAGGATGCGGGAGTCGGTGTCTTCAGAAGAAAAGAGACTGCTAACGCTTGACCAGATTGGCAAGAATGCGCGCATGAACCTGCTGGCACTTGCGCAGGTCGTCCTCGTCGATGCCATCGAAGAGTTCCTCGCGGACCTGGGTGGATATCGCTTCGATCTTTTCAATCAGTGGACGCGCCGGAGCGCCGAGCGTGATCAGCTTGGCCCGACGATCTCCCGGCGCAGCCTTGCGATGGACCAGTCCCTGCGCCTCGAGGCCGTCCAGCAAGCGCGCCAATGTCGGCCCTTCGACTGCAACGCTCTGAGCAAGCTCGCGCTGGGTAGGGTCATGATCGAAGCGAGCCAGATGGAGAAGAACCAACCACCGTGCCTGCGAAAGGCCGAGATCCGCCAGTCGGCGATCCAGCTCGGCGCGCCAGCTACGCGAGAGTTGCGCCAACTGCATGGCGAAGCGGTGTTGGTCGGGGTACATGGAGCGGATTTCCTGAAAAAAGCTAATTATTAGTGAGCTAATCACAGCTCTAAAATACTGGCAAGGCCACCATCGACCTGAGAACGTAACCGTGAGTTGCACGACGCCCACTCCAGACCTCGTGACCAACAAGCACAGCGGCATGACGCCGCATGTTAAGCGTGCCGCGCTAAAGTTCGAACTCGGCCTGGAGGGAGGCCCGCACGCAGAACAACACGGCCTCAGGCACTCGCCCGGCAAACAGCTCGGCAATTGCCGCAACGGGCGGGAGCTCGCCCTCGCCATCGAGGAAGGCCTCCTGGATCTCACCGAGCAGCTCTTCGGGCAAATCCAAAGCCTGTTCCAGGCTGAGCTGCTGCTGGCCGATCGCCTCGGCGAGCATGGCGTAGACGTTCTTTTCGCTGCAATCGAGCTGACGAGCGATCTGCGCTGGCGTCATGCCCGCGCGCGCCAGTGTGATCAGCTCGTGACGGACATCGGCCGGCGATCTGACGGCACTTGCCGTGCCTTGCAGCACTTCCAGAAACGCCTGGCCATAACGCTCCAGCTTGCGTGCGCCGACGCCACTGATGCGCGCCATATCACCGAGAGAGCCTGGCTGGCTGCGGAGCATCTCTAGCAAGGTCGCATCCGGGAAGATCACGTACGGCGGCACGCCATGCTCTTCGGCCAGCTTGCGACGCAAGGTGCGCAACGCCTCCCAGGTTTCGCGCTCTTCGCTACGCACTAGTTGACTTGCCGCACTGGCGGCTGACTTCGGCGTCTTGGTAGTCAACTCGCGGCGCAACTCCAAGGTGACTTCGCCACGCAGCAATGCACGGCAGCTGTCGCTGAGCCGCAGCCCGCCGAAACCGTCCAGATCTACATCGGCCAAACCGCGTGCGACCAGCTGGCGGAACAGCGAGCGCCACTCCCCTTCGGACAACGTCTTGCCGACACCGAACACCGATAAGTGCTGGTGACCAAGGCTGCGAATTTTTTCGTTGTCACGACCGAGCAGGATATCGACCAGATGCCCGACACCGTAACGCTGGCCGCTGCGGTAGATAGCCGACAACGCCTGGCGCGCGGGTTCGGTGGCATTCCAGGTCTGCACCCCGTCGACACAATTGTCGCAGTGGCCGCAAGGCTCCGGCATCTGCTCGTCGAAATACGCCAGCAGCACCTGACGCCGACAGCGGGTTTCCTCGCACAGCGCCAGCATGGCGTCGAGTTTGTGTTGTTCGAGGCGCTTGTGCCGCTCGTCACCTTCGGAATTGTTGAGCATTTGCTTGAGGAAGATGACGTCTTGCAGGCCGTACGCCATCCAGGCATCGGCAGGCAGGCCGTCACGTCCCGCACGGCCGGTTTCTTGATAATAGGCTTCCAGCGACTTGGGCAGGTCCAGATGCGCGACGAAGCGCACGTTGGGCTTGTCGATGCCCATGCCGAAGGCGATGGTCGCAACCATGATCAGACCTTCCTCATTGAGGAAGCGCTTTTGGTGAAAAGCTCGGAGATCGTTTGGCAACCCGGCGTGGTAAGGCAACGCGGGAAAGCCCTGTTCGGTCAGGAACGCCGCAGTTTCATCGACCTTCTTACGCGACAGGCAATAGACGATGCCTGCATCTCCACGGCGCTCGCTGAGGAAGGCCATCAACTGCTTGCGCGGCTGCTCCTTCGGCACGATACGATAGAAAATGTTCGGTCGATCGAAACTGGATAAATAGCGTTCTGCGTTTTCCAAATGCAGCCGCTGAACGATCTCTTCCCGCGTTCGCTTGTCCGCTGTCGCCGTCAGGGCAAGCCGCGGCACGTTAGGGAAGTACTCCGCAAGCTGTCCGAGCTGGAGATATTCAGGGCGGAAATCATGACCCCACTGCGAGACGCAATGGGCCTCGTCGATGGCAAACAAACCGATCTGCAAGCGCTGCAGAAACGCCAGCATGCGCGGCTGAACCAGCCGTTCGGGCGCGAGATAGAGCATTTTGATTTCGTTGCGACGCAAGCGATCGGCGATCTCACGCTGCTGCTCTGGACTCTGTGTGGAATTGAGCGCCACAGCCGCAACGCCAAGCTCCTCGAGCGTAGCCACCTGATCGTCCATCAACGCAATCAGCGGCGACACCACCACTGCCAGCCCGTCACGAAGCAACGCCGGCACTTGGAAGCAAAGCGATTTGCCGCCACCGGTCGGCATCAGTACCAGGGCATCGCCGCCACTGGCCACGCGCTCGATGATCGCACCCTGGTTGCCACGAAACGCGTCGTAGCCGAAAACATCTTTGAGAATGCGCTGTGCCTGATCGAGCATGCCGGTCTCCGAAACAAGACGCGCGAGTATACGCGACACCGGCGTACCGTTCAGGCTGAACAGCATTACGACGCGATAGCCGGACGACACGGCCATTTCGGTTGAACTCCGGAAGGTTTTTTCCATCTGTCGAAGGCATAGAGCCGGAAAAAGCTGACGCGGCCGCTGCAGCGTTATAGCGCGCGGTAGCCGGAGACCCGTAGCTCGTCTAGAATCACCGCTGTTTCCAATCCAAGGTAGTCATCGATGTCATTCGCCGAGCAACTCGCCCGCCTGCAAGTGTTTCTGGACGCAGATGACCTGCATGAAGAAGCGCTGGATTACATCGCCGCGCACGGCTACCTGACCGCCCTGTGCATCTGCTCAGAGCAGGTGCCCGAGCGCGAATGGATCGACGCGCTGTTCGCCGAACCCCCGCAGTACACCGACGACACCGAGCGCGAAGCCATCGAGGCGACGCTCATTCAGCTCAAGGCGCATATCGCCCGTCAGTTGGCCAGTGACGAGGACATGGAGCTGCCCTGCGAGCTGGACATGGGTGAGGAGCCTGACGAATCCGACCTGCGCGGCTGGTGCATCGGCTTCATGGAAGGCGTGTTCATGCGTGAAGCGGTGTGGTTCGAAGAGGCTGAGGAAGAAGTCAGCGAACTGCTGTTGCCGATCATGGTCGGCTCCGGGCTTTTCGATGAGCAACCCGAATTCAGCGACATCGCCACAGATTCGGAGCTGGTCGATGAAATGGTCTCGCAGATTCCCGAGATTCTTACAGCGCTGTATCTGATCTGCCACGCCCCAGAAGAAAAGCCAGCGCTACTCAAGCCGCGCCGGCACTGATACGCGGATAGCCTCTTGGCCCACCGCGATATTCCGACGTATCGCAACCCGGTTGCGCGTTACGCGCTATTGGTGGTCGGCTGGCTGAGCGTCGCCCTGGGCGTCATCGGCATCTTCCTGCCGGTCCTACCCACTACGCCGTTTCTCCTGCTCGCCGCCGCCTGCTTCGTACGTAGCTCGCGGCGTTTCTACGACTGGCTGGTGACACATCCCAGGCTGGGCCCCTGGTTCCGGGATTATCTGGAAGGTAACGGGGTCCCGCTGAAGGCGAAAATCTACACAATCTCAACGATGTGGCTCAGCATCGGCGTGTCGTGCTGGCTGGTGCCGCTGCCTTGGGCACGGATCAGCATGCTGATCAGTGCGACGCTGGTGACGATATATGTCCTCCGTCTGAAAACGCTCCCTTCCCGCTAGGTGCCCAGCCAGCGCTCGTTCTGCCGTTAAACGCCATGGTTGCGTTGGTATACATCCATGCCCATAGCGTCTATCTGCGCCTCGATCAGGGCTTCAAACGGCCGCAGCAAGGGATCGAAGCGTCCGGCTCCTTCCAGCGTATTCAATGCCGTCACTATCGCTTCGAGCGTCGATAGCGCACCGGGCACCGGGGCCTTGCGCAGTCGATAGCGGGACATCATCCCAGCGGGCAACGCCACGCGAGGCAAAGTGGCTAGACGCGGATTGAGGTACAGCAATTTGCGGGCCTTGCGCCAGGTGCCATCCGGTACGATCAATCGCAACGGCTCGGCCCTCATCGCCAGTTCCATGAGCGGCAAGGCATCGTCGCCGGGAAATAACAGGAAGCTGTCGGTGCCATCCTCGACAGGCAAATCATCGAACGACTCCCCTACACGCAACTCGGCGTTGGTCAGGCCGAGCGCCACCAGACGAGCCGTATTCAGCGCATGTCCGGTTTCGCTCGGGTGCTGCAAGATCAGCACTTGGGTTCTACTGGCAAGCGAAGGGATAAGCGCACAGAGGCAGTGGCTCGATGGGCGCTGACAACGCGGGCATTGCGGACGGGACATGGCGGCTCCTGCAGGGAAGCGAAGTCTGCCACAGCGAGCGGAAACGTGACGGCAGGCTATGCTGATCACCTTCATGATAACGAGGAGGCACGCGCCGATGATTACGCTGCACCATCTGGAAAATTCCCGCTCGCAACGCGTGCTCTGGCTTTTGGAAGAGTTGCAGCTGCCTTACGAGATCAAACGCTACGCGCGGGATCCAAAGACAATGCTGGCGCCAGCCGAATTGAGAAACGTGCACCCGCTGGGCAAGTCGCCAGTTATTACTGATGGTGAACTGACATTGGCCGAGTCAGCCGCGATTCTCGAATATCTCGTCGAGCGCTACGGCGAAGGCCGATTGGTCCCGCCATCGGGCTCCCCGGAATATCTCCGCTTTCGCTATTGGATGCATTATGCGGAGGGCTCGGCCATGCCGCCGCTATTGCTCAGACTTGTATTCGACCGCGTCGCCAAGGGGCCGATGCCATTTTTTATCCGCCCTGTAGCTCGGGCAATCGCCAAGGGTGCCGACAAGGCATTCATAGGCCCGCAACTAAAGCTGCATCTGGACTATATGGAAAGCGAACTGGAGACCAATCTATGGTTTGCAGGAGAAGAATTCAGCGTTGCGGATATACAGATGAGCTTCCCATTAGAAGCTGCGCAAGCCCGCGCAGGACTTGACGCCAACCGCCCTCGGCTGATGGCGTTCCTGCAACGGATACATGACCGCCCCGCTTATCGACGCGCTATAGAACGGGGTGGTCCAGTTATGCCAGGGCGCTGAACGACTCAGCCCCGTATCGTCATCGAATCAGCGGCGCGATGTCGCTGATTTGTCTCGCTGGGCGCGTATCGGAATGGGTTGCAGACGAGGCGGTTCGATGAAGCCAAGCGCCACTCCCAGATTCCAGCACACACTACTGAGCCATGCTTTCATGATTTAACCCTCCTGCTTGTAACGGGTCTTGGTGGAGCCTTGGGGCTTCGTATGAGCATAACCCAAGAATTGCACAGCCGCCTGTGGCAGATGTTGCAGCTTATTCAGGCAGAGTGGCCTTCATCCGGCTCTATAAATTGCGACCGGAACAAACGCTGAGCGTTCAGCGAATCTCACCCGGCGGTCGCTCATTGGGTAACTTCCACCTTTCGCCGGTATGGAAAGACATCGATCACCTTGCCATCGCTTATCGCTTGCTGCAGGCCTTTCCAATAGTTGGCGTCGTATAGCTCGCCATGCAGCTTGGCGAACAGCCGGCGCTGCTTGATATCGGCGAACAGAAAGCGCGGAAACTCTTCGGGAAAGACATCATTCGGGCCAACCGAATACCAGGGCTCGGCGGACATTTCATCTTCCGGATAGCGGGGTTCGGGGATGTAGCGGAAGTTCACCTCGGTAAGAAAGCAGATCTCGTCGTAGTCATAGAACACCACCCGACCATGACGAGTCACCCCGAAATTCTTCAACAGCATATCGCCGGGAAAGATATTGGCCGCAGCGAGTTGTTTGATCGCCAGGCCATAATCCTCCAGTGCCTCCTGGACCTGCTGCTCACTGGCATTTTCCACGTAGATGTTCAGCGGCGTCATCCGCCGCTCGGTCCAGCAGTGACGCACCAGCACCGTATCGCCTTGCACCTCGACCGTTGATGGCGCAACTTCCAATAATTCAGCCAGGCACTCAGGGTCGAACTTGGACTTGGGGAAACGGAAGTCCGCGAACTCCTGGGTATCGGCCATGCGCCCTACCCGGTCGACGCTTTTTACCAACCGATACTTTTCGATAACGGTGGCCCGATTGACGCTCTTGGTCGGAGAAAAACGGTCCTTGATGATCTTGAATACCGTATTGAAGCCCGGCAACGTAAACACGCTCATGACCATTCCACGCACGCCCAGCGCCATGATGAAACGATCATCAGTGGTTGCCAGGTGATTGATCAGTGCGCGATAGAACTCCGATTTGCCGTGTTTGTAAAAACCGATGGAAGTATAGAGTTCGGCAATGTGCTTGCCCGGCATGATGCGTTGGAGAAAGCCGATGAACTCTGCCGGAATCGGCACTTCGACCATGAAGTACGAACGGGTGAAGGAAAAGATGATCGAGACTTCCGCCTCATCCGTGATCAGCGCATCGGCGACGATGCCCTTGCCCTCGCGATGCAGCAATGGAATTACCAGCGGCCACTGCTCATCACGCGTAAAAATTCGCCCGAGCAGATAGGCACCCTTGTTGCGGTAAAGCACCGAAGAAAAGAGCTCGACGGTGAGGTCGGGGTCTTTACATACCCAGTCTGGCAATGACATTTGCAGCTGCGCCTCGAGACGCCGTAAATCGCCGCTCAGGTCGCCATAGGGCACAGCGAAGACGAAGTCATCGAGAATCTGTGCAAGCACACCATGAAGGTCGCCTTCGGGTCGATACCGACGCGTTTGCGCCCTACGCTCGTGGGCACGGCTCGATGGCCGGGTGGTATGGATGAACATGGTGCCATCGCTGATGCAGTCGTGACTGAACAGCGCGCAAAAGATCGAGTTGTACCAGGTCTCGGATAACTCATCGTCGAAGCGCGGGTTGATCTGGTCGATATAAGCGCTTTTGATTCGTGGCCAGCGCTGCACGTCCAGCAAAACCTCGCGCTCGAATGCCACGCGCAGAGCCGCAGCGGTTTCGCCGACTTTTTGCTCGTACAGATTGATACGTGCCGCTGATGCACGCTGGGCATCCTGCCACTGCGCTTGCTCGAAGCGAGACTGTGCGCCCTCGGTGATCCGCCGGAAGTGCTCTCGGTAATCATCGAAGCCCAGCAGAATCTGCCGCGCAATCTCGGCGTCCGGGGATGTCTGCACCATGTCGATTATCCATGCAGCGACAAAAACCCGAGCTTATCCAGTGGCCGACGGCAATGAAAGTGCTGCAACGAGACCGGGAAAAGTTTGAAAGCGTGATTCGAGTTGCGAGATGAACACGTCTCACCAACACTTTCGACGTCCATCACCGGAGCCAACTCATGCGCCCTTTAGATCTTCTGCGTCTACTCAGTCTCGCTGCAATCTGGGGTGCCAGCTTCCTATTCATGCGCATCATCGCGCCGGAACTCGGAACCTTTCCCACCGCGTTTTTCCGCGTGCTGTTCGCCTGTATCGGCTTGCTGGGAATACTGGCGATGATACGGATTCGCTGGGACTTTCGCGGCAAGCTGAAACTATGTCTAGTTCTGGGAATGATCAATTCAGGCATTCCTTTCGCATTCTATGCGCTGGCCGCGCAGCTTCTGCCGACGGGCTACTCAGCCATATTCAACGCCACCACACCGATGATGGGCGTGATCATCGGCGCCTTGTTTTTCGCCGAGGAGCTGACGACGACAAAGGTGGTCGGCGTGCTTTGCGGCCTGAGCGGCGTGGCGCTGTTGACGCGCACCGGCCCCGTGGCGTTCGACGCGAGCCTGCTTATCGGCGCGCTTGCATGCCTGGGGGCGACCGCCTGCTACGGATTCGGTGGTTTCCTGACACGCCGCTGGATCAACCAGCACGGCGGGCTGAGCAGCGAATTGGTAGCCTTCGGTAGCCAGATGGGCGCAGCACTGTGCCTGTTGCCGCTGTTTCTGATATCGCTGCTAGTGGCCCCGCCGGTATCCTGGGGCGGCGGTACGGTCTGGCTCAGCCTTGCCGGGCTCGGCGTCGTTTGCACCGCCTTTGCCTATATCCTCTATTTCCGACTTTTGGCTGACATCGGCCCGGTCCGCACGCTGACGGTGACCTTCATCATTCCACCGTTTGGCGTACTTTGGGGCGCCCTACTGCTCAACGAGCCGCTGTCCTGGGCCTATCTCTATGGTGGTGCGCTGATTGCGGTGGCGCTCTGGCTGGTGCTGAAACAGGCGCCGGCCACAACCGTGGCGGCGCCTGAAACCCAGCGCGGCTAGCGCTGGTCGGACGAACACCGGAACACCAGAACGAGCCCGAGCACGATCAACAGCATGCCGATAAGACTGAGCATCGGCAGTACGTTACCGAATACCAGATAATCCATCAGCGCGGTAACTGCCGGCACCAGATAGAACAGACTGGTCACGTTGACCAGATCCCCACGTGCGATCAACCGATACAGCAGCAATGTCGCCGCCACGGATATCAGCAGCCCCATCCACAACACCGGTATCCAGAAACCCAGCGACGACGTGATCTCGAATGGCTGGAAAGGCACGAACAGCGAACAGAGCAACAACCCGGCGAAATACTGCAAGGGCATGGCGCGAAACGGATCGCCGCTGGCGCGCTTCTGCATCATCGACCCTAGCGTGATGCTCAGCAGCGCCAATAGAGCGCAAGCCACGCCCGCCCAAGACAGCCCACCCACGCCGAGGCTGTGATACACCACCAGCACAAGACCGCCCAATCCGAGCAACAAACCGAGCAGCCGCATCGGCCGCAGCCCCTTACGCTCCAGTAACACCGCGGTAAGGATCGGCTGAACGCCGAGCAGCGTTGCCATGACGCCGGGCGTCACCTGCATATCCAGCGCAAGCAAATAGAAGATCTGGTAGGAGCCCAGCAGAACCACGCCAGTCGCCAGCGCAAACCAGCGCGCCCTCCTGCTTTCCGGCAACGATAGCGAGGTCAGCCGCATCACGGCCACCAACGCAACGAATGCGATCACGAAACGAACCAGCAGAAAGGCAAAAGGCGATGCGTACGCCAAGCCCCATTTTGAAACAATTGCACCGCTGCTCCAGAGCAGCACGAAAAGTACCGTAGTCGCATACGCGACCAGGTTGTTGCGTGATAACGAAATCATCCTGCCACCTTTGGGAAAGGCAATACGAGACTGCGCCAGCGAATGGCAAACGCAGTGACGGAGATGCCGGCGAACCGGCGTAGCTCAGGCCAGCGCGGGAGGTGGCGGTGGCGGAGCCAGGGACAAGCCCGGCGGCGGGCTCGCAGACAGGCAGGAAAGGATGATCGGCATGAACGCACACGCAGCAGCATCGCCTGTAAGGTACGGGCTTTCGTAATAAGTGCTGGTGCCGCGGGCTGCGTTGTTCATACCGATCTCGAAACGAGGAAAGCAGACTATAGCGGTGCTGCGCCAGATCTGCCAAGACAGGCCGGCGCAGCGAAACTCACTGTTGCAGTTCCTGTTCGCCGAACATATCGGCGAACAGCATGGTGGACAGATAACGCTCGCCGGAATCAGGAAGAATCACCACGATATTCTTGCCCTGCATTTCAGGACGCTCGGCCAGACGCACCGCCGCAGCCATGGCGGCACCACAGGAAATACCGCAAAGGATGCCCTCTTCACGCATCAATCGCAGCGCCATCGCCTTGGACTCTTCGTCATCGACGAGCTCGACTTGGTCGACCATCGTCAAATCGAGATTCTTCGGCACGAAGCCGGCACCGATCCCTTGGATCTTATGCGGGCTGGGTTTGACCTCCTGGCCGGCTAGAGTCTGGCTGATCACCGGAGAGCTGGTCGGTTCGACCGCCACACTGAGAATCTTCTTGCCTTTGGTGTTCTTGATATAGCGCGAAACCCCGGTGATGGTGCCTCCGGTGCCGACACCTGCAACCAGCACATCGATGCTGCCTTCGGTATCGTTCCAAATTTCCGGCCCGGTGGTTTTCTCATGAATGGCCGGGTTCGATGGGTTCTCGAACTGCTGCGGGAGGTAATACCGCTCGGGATCCGACGCGGCAATCTCCGCCGCTTTCTCGATCGCACCCTTCATGCCTTTCGCCGGTTCGGTGAGCACCAGCTCCGCGCCGAGCGCCTTCAGTACCTTGCGGCGCTCCAGACTCATCGACGCTGGCATGGTCAGCATCAATTTGTAACCGCGCGCCGCAGCGACGAAAGCCAGACCGATCCCGGTATTCCCAGACGTCGGCTCGATGAGCGTCATGCCCGGTTTGAGGCGGCCACTTTCCTCGGCATCCCAGATCATCGCCGCGCCGATCCGGCATTTGACCGAATGAGCCGGATTGCGCCCTTCGATCTTGGCCATGATGCTGACGCCCTTGGGGCCCAGCCGATTGATCATGACCAGCGGTGTGTTACCGATGGCCTGTGCATTGTCAGCAAAGATGCGGCTCATGACTGTGTCCTGCGAAGAAAAAACCAGACTGATGAGCCTAAGCGCAGTCTCATGGCTCGTCCAGCCGAACTCACCGATGCGTGCCGGGGTCCACCCACAGGTAATAAGCAGTTCCATGATGAATCCTCGACCAAACCAGGCCTGTCATGAAAAAACGCTACCGACTTCCTTTGTGGATATTCCTGTCGCTTGCCCTGCTATTGCTGATCGTTCACCTCGCGCTGCCTCATCTGGTACTCAATTATCTGAACGACAAGCTGGCAGATATGGGCGAGTACCAAGGGCACATCGAAGATGTCGATCTGGCCTGGTGGCGTGGCGCTTATCGGGCCGATGGGCTGTTTATCGAAAAGAAGAGCGAGCAGGTCCAGGCACCATTGTTCACCGCACGCTCGATCGATATCGGCATAAGCTGGCGTGCCCTCTGGAAGGACCAAGCATTGGTTGGCGAGGTGGTGATGGAACAACCCCAGCTGAATTTCGTCGATGGCGAGGCGGCCGACGATTCGCAGACAGGCGAAGGTGTCGATTGGCGTGAGCGCGTCGAAGCACTGATGCCATTCACGCTGAACGAGCTACGTGTGGTCGACGGCCAACTGTCGTTTCGGAATTTCGATGCCGACCCGCCGGTGCATGTCTATGCCAATGCGATCAACGCAAGCCTTTACAACCTGACCAATACAGCCGACCGCGAGCAAGGACGCGCCGCCACGTTCGAAGGTACGGCCAAGTTCTTCAATCAGGCCCCCATCGAAGCCACCGCGCACTTCGACCCCTTTACCGACTGGGAGGATTTCGATCTGGACTTGCGGCTGACCGGCCTGGATCTGACCAAACTGAACGACTTCAGCAATGCCTATGGCAACTTCGATTTCGCAGCTGGCACGGGCGATCTGGTGATGGAGGTCGAGGCCAACGACAGTCAGCTGGACGGCTACATCAAGCCCCTGCTGCACAATGTCGAAGTGTTCGACTTCGAACAGGACGTCGAGAACGAGGACAAGGGCTTTTTCCGTGGTATCTGGGAAGCCGTGGTCGGTGGCGGTGAAGAAGTGCTGCAGAATCAGCGCAAGGAACAGTTCGCAACGCGGGTAGAGCTTTCCGGCAGCACCAAGAACACCGATATCAGCCCGTTCCAGGCGTTCGTCGCAATCTTGCGAAACGCCTTCATCGAAGCCTTCTCGGCTCGCTTTGAGCGTTCGCTGACCGAGGGCGACGAGTAAAACCGAACAGCATATGCGCTCACGGCCATTCAGTGACTGAATGATCCACTCGCGTTCACAGTGAAGCGCCCATCACTTATAGTCGGTCTCTAAACAAACATGAAGCGCCTGCACGCCAGGCCCGATCAAGGAAATTCCGATGAAGTTCGAAGGCACCCAGTCCTACGTCGCCACCGACGACCTGAAACTTGCCGTCAATGCCGCCATCACGCTGGAGCGCCCTCTGCTGGTCAAGGGTGAGCCGGGAACCGGCAAGACCATGCTCGCCGAACAATTGGCCGAGTCGTTCGGCGCAACATTGATCACCTGGCACATCAAATCCACCACCAAGGCGCATCAAGGACTATATGAATACGATGCGGTGAGCCGACTGCGGGATTCGCAGCTGGATTCGGACCGCGTGCATGACGTGCGCAACTACATCAAGAAAGGCAAGTTGTGGGAAGCCTTCGAGTCCGAGCAGCGCGTCATCCTGCTGATCGATGAAATCGATAAGGCCGACATCGAGTTCCCCAACGACCTGCTGCAAGAACTCGACAAGATGGAGTTCTATGTCT
Source organism: Stutzerimonas sp. (assembly GCF_982611455.1). Classification (NCBI taxonomy): domain Bacteria; kingdom Pseudomonadati; phylum Pseudomonadota; class Gammaproteobacteria; order Pseudomonadales; family Pseudomonadaceae; genus Stutzerimonas; species Stutzerimonas sp. Next base: position 32,560 of record NZ_CEXBBO010000016.1, on the reverse strand, counting down.
ACGAGACCAATGAAACCATCAAGGCCAAGCAACGGCCGATCATCATCATTACCTCGAACAATGAAAAAGAGCTGCCGGACGCGTTCCTGCGTCGTTGCTTCTTCCACTACATCGCATTTCCCGATCGTGAAACGTTGCAGAAGATCGTCGATGTGCATTACCCGAACATCAAGAAGGACCTGGTGGCTCAAGCCCTCGATGTGTTCTTCGATGTCCGCAAAGTGCCGGGCCTGAAGAAGAAACCGTCCACCAGCGAGCTGGTCGACTGGCTGAAGTTGCTGATGGCCGACAACATCGGCGAGGCCGTCCTGCGCGAGCGTGACCCGACCCGGGCCATCCCACCGCTGGCCGGTGCTTTGGTGAAAAACGAGCAGGACGTGCAATTGCTTGAACGTCTGGCGTTCATGAGTCGTCGCGCCAGTCGCTGACCGGCGGCGGTTCACACGAGCCGGCCGCCCTCACTTTACTGGAGGAAGAGCCATGCAAACGCATACCGGTAGTTGCCTCTGCGGCGTCGTGCGGTACCGCATCGATGCACCGATAGACGAATTGACCCACTGTCATTGCAAGATGTGCCGCAAGGCACACGGCGCCGCATTCGCGACCTATGCAAGCGTGCCGCTGGATGCATTTCACTTTCTCTCAGGCAAGGACCAGTTGGGCGTCTATCACTCTTCCGAACACGTGACGCGGACGTTCTGCATTCGCTGCGGCTCCAATCTGCAGTTCGTCGACAATCGCGAGCATGAGGTCGGCGTCGCAGCCGGTACGCTCGACTCGCCGCTTCCGGTTCCGCCGCAGGAACATATCTTCGTCGGCTCCAAGGCTGACTGGTATGAGATCCGCGATGGACACGCCGAACACGACGAAGACCGCTGATTCATCAAACGTAATGGTGCCGGCACGACGGCACTCCTGAGGTTTTGCCATGCTGCTTGGCCTGTTCAATGAAATGCGCGCTGCAAAGGTACCGGTTTCGGTACGCGAGCTGCTCGACCTGATCAACGCGTTGAAACACAACGTGATATTTGCCGACATGGATGAGTTCTACTACTTATCGAGGGCCATCCTGGTCAAGGATGAGCGCCACTTCGACAAGTTCGACCGAGCATTCGGCGCCTACTTCAAGGGTCTGGAACACCTTGATCAGCATATTGAAGCACTGATTCCAGAGGAATGGCTGCGCAAGGAATTCGAGCGCTCGTTGAGCGACGAGGAGCGCGCGAAGATCCAGTCCTTGGGCGGACTGGACAAGCTGATCGAAGAATTCAAGAAACGCCTGGAAGAACAGAAGGAAAAGCACGCAGGCGGCAACAAGTGGATCGGCACCGGCGGCACCAGCCCCTTCGGCTCGGGCGGTTACAATCCCGAAGGCATCCGCATCGGTGATGCCGACAAGCGCCAGGGCAAGGCGGTGAAGGTCTGGGATCAGCGCGAGTACAAGAATCTCGACGATCAGGTCGAGCTGGGTACACGCAATATCAAAGTCGCTCTACGTCGCCTGCGCAAATTCGCCCGCCAGGGCGCACAGGACGAGCTGGACCTCGACGGCACCATCGACCACACCGCAAGAGACGGCGGCCTGCTGAATATCCAGATGCGTCCGGAACGGCGCAACGCCGTGAAGCTGCTGATCCTTTTCGACATCGGCGGCTCGATGGACGCTCACGTCAAGATATGCGAAGAGCTGTTCTCGGCCTGCAAGACCGAGTTCAAGCATCTCGAGTACTTCTATTTTCACAACTTCATCTACGAATCGGTCTGGAAGAATAATTTTCGCCGCACCTCCGAGCGCACCTCGACGCTCGATCTGCTGCATAAGTACGGTGCCGACTACAAGGTGGTGTTCGTGGGCGACGCCGCGATGGCGCCGTACGAAGTTACCCAGCCCGGCGGCAGCGTCGAACACTGGAACGAGGAAGCGGGCTATGTCTGGATGCAGCGCTTCATGGAAAAGTACAAAAAGCTCATCTGGATCAACCCTTATCCAAAAGACACCTGGGGCTATACCTCGTCCACCGGCATCATCCGTGAACTGGTGGAAGACAGAATGTACCCGCTGACGTTGAGCGGGCTGGAGGAAGGGATGAAGTTTCTAGCCAAATAGCTGCAATGCAAAGCCCGACTGAACCGCTGCGTTTCTACAACCTGCCCCTCGGCCATTACCAGCGGGGCATTCGGCGGCTGGCCGTCGGTTTGCCCGGGCAGCGACCTAGTCAAGTCTCTTGCTGGACGAAGCCACCTTAGCGGTACGCCGCTGGCGTCGGCGGCGCTGAGGAAACAACGTCCGGCGAATCAGTACGAAGATGCTTTCGGCAATCCAGGCCAGCAGAAGAGCGCAGCTCAGGCCCCAGGCGATCGCCTCCGGCGCCAGCATCACCTGGAAGCGATAGCTGCTCCAGACCTGCCCTCTCAAGCTTTGATCGGCACCGATCAGTACATGCCACGCGCGCGCATACCAAGGCCCTTGCATGAACCGCCACTCACGATCGAGCAGTCGCGCACGCTCGACCAGCGCCGCGACACTGCGCGCATCACTTTGTATAACCGGGTCGTCACTGGCGCGATAGTGCTCGACCAGCGCGTTCAGATTGCCCTCGAAGAAACGCCCGGCGGTGTCCTGGAAGCCTTGCAAACCCTGCTGAGCCTCAAGACGACGAGCCTCGACATGCTCCCCATATGCATGGATGAATCCCGGCACCTGGACACCGACCAACAAGCCAAGGGCGAACAGGGTCAATCGCAGATAACTTCTCAGCATCACTGCACCTGCCCGCGCGCGACGCATTCGCCAAGCCGCCAGAGCGTCCATTCGCCTGGCTGGTGGACGTCCCACTGCTCGTTGTCGGTCAGGGGCTCGGTAGCCAGCACGGTCACCACATCGTTCGGCGTGGTCTCGGCGGTAAAATCAACGGTCAACTCGGCATCCTTCAACTGTGCCGGGCCGAAAGGCGCACGACGCGTAATTTGCGCGAGTTTGGTCGTGCAGAAGCTGAATAGCCATTCCCCGTTGCTCAGCAGACAATTGAAAACCCCTTTCGTACGATAGCCGGCGCAGGCATCGAGCAGACGAGGCAACAGATCTTCGACGTCGACACGCTCGGGAAAATCCGTGCGGACACGGTTCAGCAGATCGCAGAATGCCGCCTCGCTGTCGGTGTCGCCGACCGGCCGGTAGAACCCACGCGCCGGGTTGAAATCTGCGAGCTGACCATTGTGGGCGAAGCACCAATGCTGCCCCCAAAGCTCGCGGACGAATGGATGAGTGTTGACCAGTGCGACCTTGCCGACGTTGGCGTGACGGATATGACCGATCACGACCTGGCTCTTGATCAGGTAATGCTGAACCATCTTCGCCACTTCCGACTCGCAACTGGCCACCGGGTCCTGAAACAAGCGCAAACCGCGGCCTTCGTAGAAGGCGATACCCCAGCCATCTTTATGCGGCCCGGTGCGACCGCCGCGCTGCATCAGTCCGGTAAAACTGAAATGAATATCGGTGGGTACGTTGGCGCTCATGCCGAGCAGTTCACACATGCGCGATCTCCGCTGCGTCTTATGGCATTGATTCAGACCATGGTTTCACATCACAACCTGGGTTCGGTCCGCGTCTGGTAGCGGCCCACGGGACGGTAATCTTCGTCCTCGTCTTCCTCCAGCCGCTCGCGCAGGGTACGCGGATCCTCGCCTGAGGTAGACTCCGCGCGTCGCTGTTTGAGCCGGCGCTCGATTGGCCAACGCACCGCCACCAGCGCTGCGTATAACACAAACGCGATCAGTCCATAGAGCGCCAGATCGGCCACCGCACGCCAAGCGTTATTACCGACATTGAACAGCACATCGAGTGCGGTGACTGCCACTGCAGGGGCGAACAGCTCCTTCGCAGGGTCGACGATGGTCGGCGTCAACAGCAGCACGGCGACGATCAGCCGCAGCGGTTCGCGCAGCCAGCGCCACATGGGCCGGGTAATGCGGAACCACACCAGCAAACATCCCAGCGCGGCAACCCCATAGGCTGTCCACGCGAGTAGGTATTCATTAGCGAGTAGAAACATGACGATCTCTTATGTAGGCCGGACGCGCGCACCGGCGCTTGACGCCGCGCATGATAACAGCCACGAGCCTGCTGGCTGCCAGCAGGCGATGTGATGACACGCTGGTCATGATGCATTCAACGCCGTATAAACGCTGAAAACAAAAAGGGCCATCAGCCCCCAATTGCGCGTCAAGAAGCCATACTTGTCGCATCTGACACATCAGGAGAACAATCATGACCTACCAGCATATTCTGGTCGCCACCGACTTGAACGACGAATGCCATCCGGTCGTAGCGCGCGCTCAGGCGCTGGCGACAGCCAGCGGTGCGAAACTGGCGCTGGTCCATGTCATCGAACCCATGGCCATGGCGTTTGGCGGCGATGTTCCGATGGATCTGTCGATGCTCCAGCAACAGCAATTCGATCAAGCCCGGGAACGTTTGACCGGTTTCGCGGACCGCTATCCCAGCCTGACCGCAGAACAACGGCACCTCGCATATGGCCAACCACGCCAGGAAATTCACCGCCTGGCCAAGGAGCAGGGTTGCGACCTGGTCGTGGTTGGCAGCCACGGCCGCCACGGGTTGTCATTGCTGCTCGGCTCTACCGCCAACGACATCCTGCACGGAGCGCCATGTGACGTTCTCGCGGTACGCTTGAACAAACCCGAATAACCCGATACGAGCGCCTGAGCCTGAATGGCTCAGGCCGTTTCCACACCCTCGCCAGCACTCATCACCAGCGGCCTGATCTTTTGCAGCTGAGTTTCCAGCGAATAGGTCAGGCTCGATGCCATGGAGAAGAAGGTCAGAAAGGCCTTCAGATTCGAGTCGCCATGGCAAGTATCGTGAATACGCTGCCAGAACGCCTGGTTAACCAGTTGCAATTGCTGGAACGAGCGCACCAGTCCACGCAGCTCCCAATCGGCATGCCGCCCTTCGCGCAGGTTGAAATACTGCCGAGCCAGATACAGCGATACCGCGCGCAGCACGAATTCCTGATTGCTGGCGAACGGCAAGTGCTGATGTGCCATCGGCTTGAGCTTGCCCAGGACCGGACAAGCGCTGGTTGCCATGATCACGCCAAGCAACGCTCGCAACCCTTCCTCCAGCCCTACCAGCTTGTTGTATTCACGCTCCGGCGTGCGTACGCGCACCTGCGCTTTCTTGACGGCTGGCAGACCTTGAAAATCCTCGATGACCCGGTGTAGATCTACCGCGGCGGGGCAATGGCTGAAGTTCTCCCGGCTCAGTGGACAGTTGTTGCACTGCTGGTGATCAAGGCGTGTCCATTTGGGCGCCTGCATGGCTGCCTCGTGATCGTAGGCGCGGTCCAGCTCGATCCGGTAGCTGAACTCGTGCTCGTCGTCGAGGACGATGCGGTAATCAATTGCCATCTATGCTCCATCGAGTGCTGACAGATGTCGTTGGGTGTCTTCGTGACGGTCCCTCGTCACGCTATACGGGTGCTGCGGAGTTACTCTGCGCGATGCATCGAAAGGCCGGTGCAGCGTTGAACCGTGGCGAGTCAGGCCACGGTTGCTCGGCTCATTCTTCCAGCTCGGCCCAGCGTTCCAGAAGTCCGTCGAGTTCCTTCTGCAGCGTCTCCAGCTTGGCTATCGTTTCGCCACTACGCTCGGTAGTCTGCTGATAGAACGCCGGTTGCGCAATTTCCGTTTGCAACGCGGCGATGTTTTTCTCGACTGCGTCTATTTTCCCTGGAAGCGCCTCCAATTCACGCTGCACCTTGTAGCTGAGCTTCTTCTTTGCCGGTGTGGGTTCGGCAGTTGCTTGTGTCGCCGGTTTGCTCTTCGGCATTTCGGCCTTCGCTTCCTTCGTCTCCGCTACTCCAAGCAGCTTTACCGAACCGCCTTGGCGCAGCCAGTCCTGATAGCCGCCTACATACTCACGGACGACCCCGCTGCCTTCGAACACCAAGGTGCTGGTGACCACGTTATCGAGGAATGCCCGGTCGTGACTGACCATCAACACCGTGCCTTGGAAACCGAGCAGCACTTCTTCCAGAAGTTCGAGTGTTTCCACGTCGAGATCGTTCGTCGGTTCGTCGAGCACCAGCAGGTTGGAAGGCTTGCTGAACAACTTGGCGAGCAAGAGCCGTGCCCGTTCGCCGCCAGACAGCGCCTTGACTGGGGTGCGCGCACGCTGCGGACTGAACAGGAAGTCGCCGAGATAGCTGAGAACATGGCGGCTCTGACCATCGATAGTAATGAAGTCGCGGCCCTCGGCAACGTTATCGATGACGGTTTTTTCCAGTTCCAGTTGGTGACGCAATTGGTCGAAATACGCCACTTCAAGCTTGGTACCGGCCTCGACCGTACCGCTAGTAGGCTGCAAATCGCCGAGCAACAGCTTGAGCAGTGTGGTCTTGCCCGTACCGTTCGCTCCCAGCAAACCGATGCGATCGCCACGTTGCAGCACCATCGAAAAATCCCGGATGAGCAGTTCCCCACCGGGATGACCGAAGCTTGCATGCTCGACGACGATGACCTGCTTGCCGGACTTCTCTGCCGCATCAATCTGGATGTTGGCCTTGCCCTGAAGTTCACGACGCTCGCTGCGCTCGTTGCGCAACTCCTTGAGCGCGCGGACGCGCCCTTCGTTGCGGGTGCGGCGGGCCTTGATGCCCTGGCGGATCCACACTTCTTCCTGGGCAAGCTTCTTGTCGAACAGCGCATTGGCGGTCTCTTCGGCCGCCATCTGCTGCTCCTTGTGCACCAGGAAGCTGGCGTAATCGCCATTCCAGTCGATCATGTGGCCACGATCCAGCTCAAGAATGCGGGTCGCCAGATTCTGCAGGAACGCGCGATCGTGAGTGATGAACAGTACCGCGCCGTTGAAGCCGGTTAGCGCCTCTTCCAGCCAGGCGATGGCGCCGATATCCAAGTGGTTGGTCGGCTCGTCCAGCAACAGCAGATCGGGCTCGGACACCAGCGCCTGAGCCAGCAGGACGCGCCGGCGCCATCCGCCGGAAAGCTCGGCCAGGGTTTTATCGGCCGGCAGCTGCAAGCGGCTCAGGGTACTGTCGACCAATTGCTGCAGGCGCCAGCCGTCCTTCGCTTCGAGTTCCTGTTGGACGTGCATGAGCTTGTCCAGATCGGCCTCGTTCTGGATGTTCTGGCTGAGGTGATGGTAGTCGGCAAGCAATTGGCCTACCCCGGACAATCCTTCGGCCACTACATCGAACACGGTGCGCGCGTCGGCGAGCGGAAGCTCCTGGGGCAATTCGCCGATTTTCAGGCCCGGCGCGCGCCAGATCTCGCCGTCATCCGGTAACTGGCTGCCCTTGACCAGACTGAGCATGCTGGATTTGCCGGTCCCGTTGCGGCCGATGATGCAAACCCGCTCACCTCGCGCAATCTGCCAAGACACTCCATCGAGCAATGGATTATTGCCATAGGCGAGGGACACATCGGTCAACTTGAGCAGGGTCATGATTACCTCCGGAAAACAGGGCGCGCAGTCTAGCAGAAGGCGCCTGTCGGACGGGCGCCGCCGAACGGTTGAAGCCCGCCAACACCAGCGTCACTCGCGGGCTACGCCGCTACCGTTCGTCGCCGTTCAGATGCACTTGAGAAGTTGTTGCACCCGTCATGACGGTACGTTCGTCGGAAGTCTTGCTTTGTTTGTTTCAAGAGCTTAATCCGCGTTTTAACTGCCCTACGGGCCGCGCTAAGCTAGCCGAAGAAATCCTCTGTCCCCGTCTTCGGAAGTCTCATGCGCGGTCGACTCTCCAGTATCTGTTTCTGCCTTCTGTTCACTGCCGTCACCCTCGAAACCACTCAAGCCGCCAGCCTCCAACAGCAACGTCAATACTATGACGAAGCCAAGCAGGCCTTGGCCAAAGGCGACAGTGGGCCGTATCGACGTTACGCCAGCGCGCTTCGGGACTATCCGCTCGAACCTTACTTGGCCTACGACGAGCTGACTGCACGTCTTAAGACTGCCAGTAATGACGAAGTCGAGAAATTTCTCGACGAGCATGGCGACCTGCCCCAAGCCAGCTGGATGAAACTGCGCTGGCTGCGATTGCTAGCCGCTCGCGGCGACTGGCGTCCATTCGTTGCGCACTACGATCCGAAGATGAATTTCGCTGAATTGGATTGCTTGTTCGGCCAGTACCAGCTCGCGAGCGGGCAGAAGCAGCAGGGTTACGAGACGGCCGAGCGGCTCTGGCTGGTCGGCAAGTCGCAGCACAACGCCTGCGATGCGCTATTTGAGCGCTGGGCCGACGCGGGACAGCTCACCGAGGAATTGCGCTGGAAACGCGCCAAGCTCGCGGTCGAGAGCGGTAATTACGGCCTGGCCAGCTTCCTGGTGAAAAGCTTGCCAACATTGAAAAAGCAGGGCGAGCTGCTCGTCGATGTCGCCCAGAAGCCGCAAATGCTCGGTCAGCCGGATCGTTTCACGCCCGTCACCCCGGCCATGGGTGATATCGTCTCGATTGGCCTGCGCCGGCTGGCTCGCAAGGATCCGGAACAGGCGCTCGAACTGCTCGACCGCTATGCCAGACGCATGTCGTTCTCTACTGACGAGAAAGTCGCGATCGCCAGGCAGATCGGCCTCACCCTGGCCAAGCGCTTCGATGCCCGCGCGCTGAAAGTGATGGCCGACTATGATCCTGAGCTGCGCGATAACACGGTCAGCGAATGGCGGGCACGCCTGCTGTTGCGTTTGGGCCGCTGGGATGATGTCTATGCGCTGACTCAGCGGTTCCCCGAGGAACTCGCCAGCAGCAACCGTTGGCGCTACTGGAAGGCTCGGAGCCTGGAGCTGGCACAGCCCGACAATGACCAGGCAGCCCCGCTCTACAAACCGGTTGCCAGCGAGCGAGATTTCTACGGATTCCTCTCTGCGGACCGCATTCAGGCACCCTACAAGCTCAACCACCAGCCATTGGCGCTTGACCCGAAGCTGGTGCAGAAGGTCCGCAACACCGCGGGCATTCGGCGCGCCATGGAGTTTCATGCTCGCGGGCAGATCGTCGACGGTCGCCGCGAGTGGTATCACGTCAGTCGTTTGTTCAGCCGCGACGAGCTGGTAGCCCAGGCACGCCTGGCCTATGAGATGGAATGGTACTTCCCGGCAATCCGCACCATCAGTCAGGCGAAGTACTGGGACGATCTGGATATCCGCTTCCCCATGGCCCATCGCGGCAGCATCGTGAATGCCGCAAAAGCGAGGGAGATTCATCCGAGTTGGGTATTCGCCATTACCCGCCAGGAAAGCGGGTTCATGGCCGATGCACGATCCCCTGTCGGCGCCACGGGGCTCATGCAATTAATGCCGGCCACTGCGAAGGAGACCGCCAGACGCTTCGACATCCCGCTGTCATCACCGCGACAGGTGCTCAACCCTAACGTCAATATCCAGTTGGGTGCAGCCTACCTCAGCCAGATTTACGGTCAGTTTAATGGCAATCGGGTGTTGGCCTCGGCTGCCTATAACGCTGGCCCCGGCCGAGTCCGGCAATGGTTGAAGAACGCCGAGCACCTGCCCTTCGACGTCTGGGTCGAGAACATCCCGTTCGATGAAACCCGCCAGTACGTGCAGAACGTGCTGACCTATTCGGTCATTTACGGGCAGAAGCTCAACGCGCCGCAGTCATTGGTCGAGTGGCACGAGCGCTACTTCGATGCTCAATGATGCGTCGAACCCATCGCCATGAGGTGATGATGAGTTGTACCTGCGCGGCCCGGTCCATGAGTCGATCGGATGGCTGGCGGAGGCGCCAGGACTAACGCTCTGCGGGGCGGAAGCCGGCGGCCCCGCCGTCGTGTAGCGCTTGGAGCGGTCGGGTCTGTTGCTCAACGGACCTATTCGAGCACTTCGACCGGCATACCGACCTTCAGCTCGCCGATGCCCTCGGCGATCAGGTTCTGTCCAAAGAACACCCCGCCCTCACCCTTGCGGTAGTTCATCAGAGTGGCCAGCGGCTCACGGTCCGGACTGCGCTCTGCATCGAGCGGATCGATGGTTGGAATGACGCAGCGTGAGCAAGGTTTGACCACTCGAAATTCGATGCCGCCAATGCGGATGCGACGCCAGCCGTCCTCGGCGTAGGGCGCCGCACCGGAGATCACCAGATTTGGCCGAAACCGTCGCATGTCGAACAACCGCCCTACCCGGGCGGAAAGATCATCGAGCGATGCCTGACCGATCAGTAGAAACGGGAAGCCATCACTGAACGCCGTCCGCTCGCCAGGATGGGCATAGTCCAGGTCGACCTGAATACCCTGGCTAGTAGGTAGGTAGACGAGACGGCACGGGCGCTCGAGCAGGCGAGTCAACCATGCCGCCGCTGCGTCGCCAGCATCCGGGACCTGCAGACTTTCGCGCCAGACCAGTACTCCACGCGCAACGCTCGTCGAGTCGGGAGTCGGCACCAGCAGATCGTCCATACCGAATGCGCTCAGCCGCAGCGCCTTTTCGCCCTGCCAGCGAGCGTGCAGCAGCGCCATCTGCGGCAATGCACGTTGCGTCAGGAATTTCCCGGTTGCGGCATCCACCACCATCCAGCGACGGTCGCCACTCAGACCGAGCTCGTCGCACCTCCCCTCCTCAAGCAATTCAGCGGAACCGGACTTGAGCGGAAAACGATACAACGAGCAAAGATGCATGCAGGTGCCTCGATCGGATGGGCTGGGTCAGCGAGTTTCGTCCAGCAACAGACGTTCACGAATGACTTCCACCAGTTTCTCCGGCTGGAACTTGGAAAGGAAGTTGTCACAGCCGACTTTTTGCACCATTGCCAAATTGAAGCTACCGGAAAGCGAGGTATGCAACACCACATAAAGGTCACGCAGGCGCGGATCGTTACGGATTTCGGTGGTGAGCCGATAGCCGTCCATTTCCGGCATTTCGGCATCGGTGAAGACCATCAGCAGACGGTCGGTGAGCACCTCACCAGCATCGGCCCAGGCCTTGAGTTTGTTCAGGCCCTTCATGCCATCGCTGGCTGAATGCACGGTGATGCCGAGCTGGCTCAGAGTCTCGCGCAGTTGTGCCAACGCGACGGTGGAGTCGTCGACGCAAAGCACTTCACGCCCTCTGGCGCGTTCAAGCACCGGATCCGCCAGACGCTCCGGCGAGATGCTGGTGTCGTAGGGAACGATTTCAGCGAGCACTTTTTCCACATCGATGACTTCGACCAGCCGATCGTCGACCTTGGTGATCGCCGTCAGGTAATGCTGGCGGCCCGCTGTCGTCGGTGGCGGCAGTACTTCTTCCCAGTTGAGATTGAGGATGCGGTCGACGCCGCCGACCAGAAAGGCCTGAATCGAGCGGTTGTACTCGGTCACGATGATGGTGCTGCGCTCATCAGGCACCAGCGGGCGCAGACCGATGGCACGCGACAGGTCGATAACCGGCAATGTCTGTCCACGCAGATTGACCACACCGCAGACCGAACCATGGCGGTGCGGCATCAGCGTCATTTTCGGCAGTTGCACCACCTCCTGCACCTTGAAGACGTTGATTGCGAATTGCTGACGGCCGGAGAGCCGGAACATGAGGATCTCCAGGCGATTCTGCCCCACCAATCGGGTGCGTTGATCGACTGATTCTAGAATGCCGGCCATTGCGGGCTCCTTGGTGATTACGGGACTAAGAAGGATATCGGCCGCAAGGCCCTACGCTTTATCCGGTGGCGCAATTATTTATGGGCCGATTCGATGCGCCGACCAATGGCGCGACGCACCCCAGCCGACCCTGCGTCTGTCAGCTGGTCGCATCAGCTCCCAACCAGCGGCTCGCCACGCAGTAACGGACTGTCTGAGGGCAGATGCAACCGCAGCGCCTTGGGCCGCACGGAAAAACGCATGCGCTTCGCTGCAGAAGGCTCTCCATCGAGGTTGATATCAATCTCGTCCGGCGCCTCGGCTTCGAGCCACGGCACACGCGCCTTAACCGAAACGGTATCAATTCCAAGCAATCCGCCGCTTAGCAGCGTACCCAAGGTTCCCACGGTATCCGCTGGTGCTGGGACGATACAGATATCGAGCAGTCCGTCATCGACCGAAGCCTGCGGGCAGAGCAGCTGCCCGCCGCCCGACTGACGTCCATTGCCTATACCCAGCGCCAGGAAATCGCCCTCCCAGGCGAAGTCAGGCCCAACGAAACGTCCCCAGGCTGCTCGTAACTCGCTGAACCGGGACAAGCCGGTCAACAGATACGCGCCGCCACCCAGCACCTTCTTCAACTCTTCCGACGTGGTGGCCGTCACTTTGGAGCCAAAGCCACCGGTCGCCATGTTGAGAAAAGGCTCACCGTTCATTTCGCCGACATCGATCAGCACCGGCTCCCGGTCGAGCAACGTCAGCGCATCGAAGGGTTCCAGCGGAATCTCGGCGGCGTGGGCGAAGTCGTTGGCGGTACCCAGCGGCAGCAACGCCAGGCTCGCATCGACGCCGCTCTCCAAGAGCGCCAGCGCGACTTCCCGCAGCGTGCCGTCTCCACCGCCAGCAACCAGCGTTCGATACCCAGCCGCCAATGCCTCGTGTACCAGACGCCCGGCGTCGCCAGGTTCCCATGTCACCCGCACGGCCAGCTCTTTTCCAATCTGGCGCCACTCGCTGACAGCCGCACGCACTTCTTCATTGAGCGCCTGCTTCCCGTGAAGGACCAGCAACGCTTTGGATTCATTCATGCCAATCGCTTCCATTTTCGGTATCCGGCAATAGACCTGCATCGGCCCAGAAAAGTTGTGGCTCAGCCGCCCGAGACGGCTTAAGCCGAAGGCTTAGGCGCATCGACCACCTGTCAGAAGCGTGCAGCCAAAAATGACTGACCGGAGTGCTTACGAATGGCTTTTATGTCCTCAAATCAAAAGGTTATCAAGCCAATTTAATCCTCGCCGTTTATTCGGCACTTTGCTCCCTGTCGATGAACTCATTCCTTGGCAGGCGGTCGGAGCAGTTGTCCAGTTGAAGGTTGCGATAGCGGCCTGCCATCAGAACCGCGGATCGCGGCGATCAAAACGAGTATTGAGCTAGTAATAGCCGAAGGAAGGAGCCTTGTATGCGCTTACAGTCCGTTGGAACCCTTGAGTACGCCCATCCCAGTTTCGTCGATTATTTTCTTGCCAGCGTTCGCCTGATCCATGGGCTAACTGCGGTATTGCCGGGCGTTCTGCTGTTGTTATTCCTGCCCCTCGATCTGCCGGTGGGTGGCGGTACCTTCAGCACGTTCCTGATGTTCTTTGGCGTGATCAGCGTGGTCATCTTTCAATCGGTCGGCATCTATAGCGAGGAAGTATTCAGCACACTGCTGCGCTTCCGCACCATGTTGGTGGCCTGGGCTGCGGCGTTCAGCCTGCTGATCTTCATGCATCAGGGCCTGGGCATGTTCAGCTACTTGGAAGCCAAGCATCTGACGTTCTGGTTCGTCACCAGTATCGTTCTGTTCGGCGCCGAGCGACTGATGATGCTCGCGCTGTTTCGCCGCCTGATGGCCAAGGGTGTGTATCTGCAGAACGCGGTGATCCTTGGCGGCACCGACAACGGTGTGCGCGTCGCCGAATACCTGGCCAGTCACCGCGACATTCGCACGGGCGTGCTCGGCTTCATCGATGATCGTCTGGAGCGCCTGCCTAAGACGCTCGCCGACTTGCCGCTACTAGGCAATACGCGCGAACTGGAACAGATGATCCGTGAAGAAAAGGTCACTCAGGTGCTGGTTGCCCTGCCCTGGTTCGCCGACAGCCGAATCGGCCAAGTGATCAGCGAGCTGCGCAAGCTCCCGGTAAATGTGCTGCTGGTTCCAGATATGGTTGCCTTCCGTCATGCCAACAAGCGCATTACTGAAGTCGGTGGCCTGCCCACGCTGATTGCCTCGGATCTACCGCTGCGTGGCTGGTCGCCGATGTTCAAGCGTATTGAGGACATCATTCTTTCCAGCTTGGCCTTGCTGGCAGCTGCACCGGTGATGCTCCTGCTGGCGCTGGCGATCAAGCTCGACTCGCCCGGCCCTGTGTTGTTCAAGCAAAAGCGCTACGGGTACAACAACAGGCTGATCGAGGTGTTCAAGTTCCGTTCGATGTATCACGCCAAGTCCGACGCCAATGCCGAACGCCAAACGACCCGCGACGACGATCGCATCACCCGCATCGGCCGTTTCATCCGCAAAACCAGCCTCGACGAACTGCCACAGCTGCTCAACGTGTTCCTCGGCAGCATGTCGATGGTCGGCCCGCGCCCCCATGCGACCGCCACCAAGGCCGCCGGCGTGCTGTTCGAAGATGCTGTCTCTGAATACTCCGCGCGTCATCGCGTCAAGCCGGGCATCACCGGCTGGGCACAGATCAATGGCTACCGCGGCGAGACCGACACCCTGGAAAAGATCGAGAAGCGCGTCGAGTTCGATCTGGACTATATCGAGCGCTGGTCGGTCTGGTTCGACATCTACATCCTTGCTCGAACCATCCCCGCTCTGCTGTTCAACAAGGACGTCTACTGACTGCCGCACGCATTGACCAACCCCATCACGGCGACAAACCAAACTCATGCGTGAGCGCAGGAAGATTGAACTAATGAAGCGAGCCAATATCAGATTTGCGTTCTGCGATACGCACGCCAACCCGCCCACGCATTCCGTGCTGCGAGGCTGAGCGACATGTTCCAGAACATATTGATCGTCTGTGTCGGCAATGTCTGCAGAAGCCCGGCGGCCGAAGCATTGTTGGCCCACAGACTTCAGGGAAAAGGCTTGGCGATCAGCTCGGCAGGCATAGGTGCATTAGTAGGCAATCCAATGGATAAGAACGCACATGAGGTGCTGCAGGACCACGGGCTACAACACAATGCCCATCGTGCTCGACAGGTCGATAGCGACATGCTGCACGGGGCGGATCTGATTCTCGCCATGGAGCAGAGCCACATTCAGCACATCCGCCAGATAGCGCCCGAAGTACATGGCAAGACCTTCCTGATGGGCAAATGGCTGGACGACATGGAAATCCCCGATCCATTTCGTCAATCCAAGCCCGCATTCGAACACGTTCACAGCCTTCTGACACAGTCTGTCGAAAGCTGGCTTCCTTACCTGAAATAAGAAGAAGGAACTTCAATGACGACCATGCCCCGACCCATCTATGAAACGAAAGAGGACAAGGACATTGATCTGGCCCACCTCTTTGACACATTTATCAATAATCGGGCCCTGATTCTCACGATAACTGGTTTCTTTGCGGCGCTGGGCGTGGCCTATGCATTGCTTGCCACGCCGATCTATCTGGCCAGTGCAATGATCCAGATCGAGCCGAAGAATGGTCTGCCGAGCCTCACCGATGTGGTTGGCGCGGCTCCGGCAGTTTCCCCGGCGCAGACAGAAATTGCGCTGCTCAAATCGCGCTCCGTTGTCGGCGGTGCGGTGGAAGCACTGAATCTTGACATCATCATCGAACCGCACCACTTCCCCCTTGTCGGCGGCTTTATTTTTCGCCGTTTCGAGCCGTCGGAAGAAAACGAGCTGGGTTGGTACCCGGCTGGTTTCGAATCCTATGCCTGGGGCGGTGAATCATTGCGCGTCACCCAACTGATCGTGCCAGACCAGATGCATGGCGAAGAACTTACGCTGGAAGCCGCGGAGAACAATGGCTTCATCCTGCGTGATCCCGACGGTGAGGTGGTTGCTCAAGGCGTGGTTGGCGAACCGGTGGAAACGCCGGAGTACGGCATCACCGTCGCCGAGCTCAATGCCCGTCCGGGTACAACGTTCAGCGTGACTAAGAACCGCACCTACGCCACCACGGAGAATTACCAGGAGCGCCTGGCTGCCGGTGAGCGTGGTAAGCAGTCCGGTATCGTCAACGTGACGCTGGAGGATGCCGATCCAGAAAAGGCCATTCTGGTCCTGGAAGAAGTAGCCCAGCGGTATGTGGACCAGAACATTGCGCGCAATGCCGCCGAAGCGACCCAGAGCCTCGAATTCCTCAGCGAGCAAGTACCGGAAGTTCGCAAAAAGCTCAATGCCGCACAGACGGCGCTGAACAAATACCAGACCGGCAATCGCTCCGTGGACATTTCAGCCGAGACCCAGTCGGTACTTGATCGAATCGTCGATCTGGAAAAGCAAATTTCCGAGCAGAACCTCAAGCGCACAGAGATGGAGCGACGCTTCACCCGTCAGCATCCGAACTTCCAGGCGCTGATGAACCAGATCAATCAACTGCAGACGCAGAAAGCTGAACTGGAGAAACAGATCGGCACCCTGCCCTCGACCCAGCAGGAGCTGCTGCGCCTGAACCGTGACGTCGAGGTGTCGTCCGAAACCTATGCCATGTTGCTGAATAAGACTCAGGAACTGGACATCATCCGTGCCGGCACCGTGGGCAACGTCCATATCGTCGACCACGCGGCTGCCGACATTGACGACCCATTGAAGCCGAACAAGCCGTTGATCGTGGTCGTCGCCACGTTGCTCGGCGGGATTCTCGCGGTCGCATTCGTCTACGTCCGCGAGGCGCTCAAGCGCGGCGTGGAGAACCCGGAAGAAATCGAGCGCGTCGGTATCCCGGTTTACGCGGCAATCCCCTTCAGCGAGAAGCAGGGTCTGCTGGAAAAGCGCCTGGCCAACTTCAAACGTGACAAGAGCAGCGCCTCGTATTTGCTGTCGATCAATGATCCGGCTGATCTGGCGACCGAAGCCATGCGCAGCCTGCGCACCAGCCTGCACTTCGCCATGATCGAGGCGAAGAACAACATCCTGATGATCACCGGCCCCAGCCCGGCAGTGGGCAAGTCATTCGTGACCAGCAACCTCGCTGCGGTGATCGCGCAGTCCGGCAAGAAGGTTCTGCTGGTAGACGCCGACATGCGCAAGGGTTACCTGCACAAGGTCATGCGCTGCCAAGGGGAAAAAGGGCTTTCGGATATCCTGTCGGGCCGCATCACCCTGTTCGACGCCATCCAGAAAACCCAATTGAACAATCTGCACGTGATCGCTCACGGCCAAGTGCCGCCGAACCCGTCAGAGCTGCTGATGCACGAGAACTTCTCTCGCTTCGTCAAGGAAATCAGCAGCATGTATGACCTGGTCATTTTCGATACCCCACCGATCCTCGCCGTTACCGATGCAGCCCTCGTCGGCAGCCAGGCAGGTACCACCTTGATGGTGACTCGCTACGCTCTGAACGGGGTTAAGGAAATCGAGTTCGCCAAGCGCCGGCTCGAGCAGAACGGGCTATTGGTCAAGGGTGTGATCTTCAACGCCGTGATTCGCAAGGCGTCGACTTACAGCGAGTACGGTTACTACCAGTACGAATATCAGAGCAAGTGATGCGTACAGCCCGACATGCTTTGCATGTCGGGCAACAGCATGCCGCCATTATTGATCCGTAACGACCACTCATTCGTACGCTTTCGCCGCGCGAGCAGCTCGCCTCGGTTTGTTCATTTACGCAAGCCAAGGTGTTAATCGAGCCGCTACGAACTCAATGGAGATCAAGTAAGTATGGAACTTAACTTTCTTTCACCTTTGTTCAGTGCGATACGGCTCATTGCTGGCCTGACACTGATTAGCTGTGCAGTAAGCGCGCAGGCCCAATCCAGCGGAGAAAACACGGGCATCGATCTAATCGGTATCAACATGTCCGGTGCCAACTTCGCGCCGCATATAACACCTGGGAAAGTTGGCACCAATTATTTCTATCCCGAAAAAAAGTATTTCAAGTATTACGCAGACAAGAATATTCGACTGATCCGCTTTCCTTTCATCTGGGAGCGGTTGCAACACGATCTGGACAAGAGCGTTAACTTCGATCAGATTCGCCTGTTAAAAAGAACGCTTGATTTCGCAGCACAGCATGATCAGAAAATCATTCTGGATATGCACAATTATGCCCGATACAAAGGCGAGTTGATTGGCTCGCCCGAAGTACCTTACACGGCCTACGCCAGTGTCTGGCGCAAGCTCGCCGAAACATTCAAAGACCATCCTGCGCTGCTGGGCTACGACATCATGAATGAACCCCATTCCACCAAGGGGCTGTGGCCCGCCGCCGCGCAGGCCGCGGTCGACGCGATCCGCGAGGTGGACATGGAAACGCTGATATTTGTCGAAGGCGACCGCTGGGCCAGTACCTTCCACTGGCGAAAAGTGAATGAAGATTTTCTGATCGACGACCCAGCGAACAAGATCGTCTATGAGGGCCACGTGTACTTCGACAAAGATTTCTCGGGTCGCTATGCAGCCGACGAAACCATTGATCCGATGCTCGGCGTGGAACGCGCCCGACCTTTCGTGGAGTGGCTGAAAGAACATAACTTGAAAGGTTTTCTGGGCGAATACGGTGTACCCGACCATTCCGAATCGATGCTGGTTGCCATGGACAACATGCTCGCCTACCTCAACGAAAACTGTATTCCCAGCGCCTATTGGGCTGGCGGCCCCGGCTGGGGCAAGTATGTGCTGGCAGTCGAACCCATCGGTGGCAAGGACCGACCGCAAATGGAGATTCTGCTGAAGAATATTTCCAACAGCTGCTCGGAATTCGGACCGACATCGCGTTCGTAACATGCACCTGAATGCAGCTCGCATCGATAAGCGATATACCGGCTAGACGCCAATATTCAGCGGCATTTTTCGTATCCGTTAGTTAAATAACCGTTGGTTAGGACAACGATGCGAAATCAGTCAAAAAATTTGGGAAAAGCTTAAAAATCCTGAAAATTCTACGCAACCCAACCATAAGCCTGGTTGTCCAACATTGCGACCGAGTCATAGCGGGGTTAATCCGAGCAGAATTCGGCAACCTGGCGGCTTCGCCTATAGAAACGCGTCGTTAAAAGGGCGCTCAGAGGTAGGCATTTTATTGACGCACCAGCAGCGTAGCGAACCATCCAATATGGCAATGTAAAAAGCTTTAGTTTGTTGCAGCGAAGTTGGTTTGGACCATGGAAAAGCACCTAAGGACTCAGGTGATGACAAACATCAGCTCGAAATTATTTTATTTGCCATTGGCGGTTCTCGCGGTCGTTCTGCACTTCTCTGTGCTGGGTGATAGTACGCACAACCCTATCGGTATCAAGTTTCTCAACGAGGTTTATCTGGCCGTTTGCCTAGGCGCATCGCTGCTTCTGATTCTTGCTAGCACCGAAGATGCGGCCAGGGAATTTCGCATCCTGATGTATTACGCCCTTTACAGCGTCCTGGTGTTTACCGTACTGCCGGCGATATTTTCTTTTTATACCTATGGCCAGCCGATCACTTACGGCCTGATCGAAGAGCGGCGAATCCTGTTCGCCTTTGGTTTCGTACCTCTACTATTGCTTGCAAAGAACCTGAGCACTCTACAGTTCGAGCGTGCGATTCTCTATGCCGCACTCATCGCCGTGTTTTTGTCATGGCTCTTCAAGTTCGGCCTGCTCCCTGATTGGCGTGAAGAGCAAACATCTTGGGATCGTCCGGATCGTTCATCCATCGGCCCTTTCCTTATCTGCTTTGCTTATTTCTACTGCATACAAATTTGGTCAAAAGGCATATCCCCTATCAACGGTGACAAACGGCAGAAAAATTTTTATCTGCTAATGGCAGCGATCTTGCTATTGACTCTGGTTTTCGCGACACAAACTCGCCAACTCATCGTGCTCTGCCTTGCATTCACGCTTTTCTGTCTAAGGGCCAAAGCCATCGTATGGGCCGCTTCCCTCTGCATGCTTTTATCGCCTCTTTATTTCTACCCGGAGCTACTGGACGTCCTTGGACTGAACATTGAGTTTTATGAAAATAGCTTGGACGGCGATGTCGAAGACGGCGTACGTCCGAATACCATCGCATCGGTATTCAACCATCTGCGTCTAGTCAACTGGCTACCAAGTGGATCGTTATCGTTGATGTGGCAGGATGGCTTCATCCCCTATTTTGGCGAGCATTTCTTCCTCTCCGATATTGGTATCATCGGCACCCTGTTCCGCTTCGGTTTTCTGACATTTTTATTGGTCCCACTGACGCTTTTTATCTATCAGCGAATTGCCCGAAACATTAATTCCGACATGGGCTTTAGCTATGCGGTAATGCTTGCACTTTTCGTGATATGGCCACTCAGCGGCCTCTTTGAATATGCGCAGCCGGTTATCGCCATGCTTTTTGTAATACATGCTTTAAGAGCACGCCATCTTCGCAGCAAGGAACGAGTACATGAACGTCGCACTTATTCTCAATTACAAAGCTGCTACTGAGACCATCAGCTGCGCTGAAAGCCTGCTCGCTCATTGTTCGACAATCGACCACATCGTTATTGTCGACAACGACTCACAGGACGGATCCGCCCTTGCCTTTCAGCAATGGCTGGATGAAAAGGCGTACCGGAAGGTGACGCTGCTAAGCAATCCGGAGAATAGCGGCTATGCCGGCGGCAACAACTACGGCCTGCGCTGGGCGATGGAAAATTTGCAGCCTACCTATTTTTGGGTCGTCAATAACGATACCTATGTCAATAGCGATGCATTCTCGCCGTTACTTGAGGCTTTACAGCGAGACGATCGGCAATTCGTCGGCTCGGTAGTGCTAAGTGCCGATACCGGACGCCTGGAATGCTATGGCGGCGGAAAATTATATCCAATCCTGGGCAAGGCCCGCCTGCTCGGAAAGGACCAGAGCATTGAAGCGGTACAACTCCAGGACCCTAAGCACAACCCGGATTATTTAATGGGTTGCAGCCTTGCGTTTTCAGCTGCACTGACCGAAGAAATCGGCCTGATGGACGAAACATACTTCATGTATTTTGAAGAAGTTGATTGGCAATATCGTGCCAGGCGTTTTGGCGTATCGATAAAAGTAATCCCTGAAAGCCGTCTGTTTCACTATGGCTCTCTCAGTCTGGGGAACCGCTCGGCGTTTTACCATTACTACCGCAACCGCGCTGCTACTCGCTTTAACAAACGCTTCTACGGGCCGGTCTTCGCTCTTACTTCCGCATTTCTCCTCTCGGCAGTGACGACGATAAAGGAATTCAGAAATCCCACCCTCGTCTGGTCGGGTATCAAAGGCGCCTTCAAGGGAGTAGCAATGAGTGTCAAGTGATACTACAGCGTTCGGAATTGACTTTTATTCCGGCAATAAGAAAGCTTTATTGACCTGCATTCGCGAGGGCATCAAGCAGCCCTACTCGTTTGTAGTAACGCCCAACGTTGACCACCTCGTTCAGCTGGAAAGTGACGAAGAGTTACGTAATGCCTATGCAAAAGCGCGCTGGAGGCTTTGCGACAGTCGCATCTTGCTATCTCTGGTGAGTCGTCTGGGCGTACATATAGACGAAGCTATTCCTGGTAGCGACCTGACCCTTGATCTGCTCAAGTGGGCCGACCAGGATCGCTTGCGCGTCGTGCTCATCGGCTCTGCAACGACAGAAGCCGACAGGCTTCGGACAATCTATCCCGGCATCGATCTTTATCACTACAACCCACCGATGGGCTTCATCAAAAAACCGGAAGAGGTGCAACGTTGCTTGCAGTTCGTTCGAAATAACCCGTCCGACCTGGTGCTTTATGCAGTTGGAACACCTCGAGGAGAGGTTCTGGCGGGATTGACTCAACCTTATGAACGATCGGGAATGGGATTTTGCATTGGCGCCTCGATTTCCTTTGCAACCGGCACCATTAAACGCGCTCCGCGTTGGATGCGCGAGTACAGACTCGAATGGCTTCATAGAATGTGTCTCGAGCCGCGCAGGCTGGCCAAACGGTACTTCATCGACGCCATATACATTTTGCCCGCTTATTTGCGTGAAAAAAGCTCCAAACAAAAGGCCAGCCCCGCCAAACAGGAGTCTTGATCAGCTACGACACAATTAACAGATTTGAAAATAGCTTGATCAATCGCAGTTGCGATGGCGAAGCCAAGTAGCCGCTGCACGCTCATCGATCACTGCGTCCGACTCTGTTACAGCGCAAACGCGCCGACACTAGAGCGATGCAACACCATTTTGAAAAAGTCATCTCATAGCAGGGAAGAAAATGAAAGCAATCATCACGGGCATTACAGGGCAAGACGGCGCTTACCTCGCAGAGCTTCTGCTGGAAAAAGGCTATACCGTATACGGTACATTTCGTCGCACCAGCTCGGTTAATTTCTGGCGAATCGAAGAGCTGGGTATCGACAAGCACCCCAGCCTGCATCTCGTCGAATACGACCTTACCGACCTTTCCTCCAGTATCCGCCTGCTACAAACCACCGGCGCAACCGAGGTATACAACCTCGCCGCACAAAGCTTCGTTGGTGTTTCGTTCGAGCAGCCATTGACGACGCTGGATATTACCGGCGCAGGCGCGGTGAATCTTCTGGAAGCCATTCGCATTGTCAATCCTAAGATTCGCTATTACCAAGCGTCTACCTCGGAAATGTTCGGCAAGGTCCAGGCAATTCCGCAAGCGGAAACCACGCCGTTTTACCCTCGTAGCCCCTATGGTGTCGCCAAGCTTTATGCGCACTGGATGACCATCAATTACCGGGAGTCCTACGGGATTTTTGGCTGCAGCGGCATTTTGTTCAATCACGAATCGCCTCTTCGCGGCCGTGAATTCGTGACCCGCAAAATCACCGATTCGGTAGCCAAGATCAAGCTGGGTCAATTGGACGTGCTCGAATTGGGCAACATCGACGCAAAGCGCGATTGGGGCTTTGCCAAGGAATACGTCGAGGGGATGTGGCTCATGCTGCAAGCCGATGAGCCCGATGTGTTCGTGCTGGCAACCAACCGCACCGAAACCGTGCGCGACTTCGTGACCCTGGCCTTCAAGGCGGTCGATATCGAGTTGCAGTGGGAAGGCTCCGGCGAACAGGAGCTGGCGATCGACATGGCGACCGGCAAGGTCGTTGTGCGGGTAAACCCGAAATTCTATCGCCCTTCGGAAGTCGACCTGCTGATTGGCGATCCACAGAAGGCCAAGGATGTGCTGGGCTGGGAACCTAAAACCTCGCTGGAACAACTGTGCCGCATGATGGTTGATGCCGACCTGCGTCGCAATCAGCAAGGCTTTTCGTTTTGATAGCGAGCGACCTGAACGCCTGACGACGCCGTCATAAGCGATGCAACTGGGGCATTGGGGCATTGGGGCATTGGCCAGCGAACAGCACAGAGCAACCTACACCTAGCCCTGTGCATTCGCTTCCCTTCAGCTCAATGCCAGATGCTCCGCTACGCTCGTCGGCTTGCTCGGTCATTGAAATCCAGGCGGAGCTGGTATGAGGTGAATAATGATGCCGCTTGAACACGCCACTGTCGTCATCCCAGCCGGCCCTAACCGAGCGGCAACATCCCATGAATAGACCGGGAGTAGCCGCTCCGCTGAGCCGGATCTCATCCTATCGAGAGAATCATGCGTAAAGTGCTGATTACGGGCATCACTGGTTTTACTGGCCGCTATATGGCAGAAGAACTCGCGGCGCGCGGCTACGAAGTTCATGGTCTCAGCTATCGTCAATCCAAAGGCGAATTGCCTGCGTGTATTTCGGCCATACATTGTTGCTCGCTGAACGACTCGCAGACGCTGCGAAACCTGCTGACGGATATCCGGCCAACCTATGTCGTACATCTGGCTGCAGTGTCTTTCGTCGCGCATAGCGATGCCGACGCGATATACAACGCCAACCTGCTCGGCACTCGCCATCTACTTGAAGCATTACGCACAGTTGCTACGGATCTGGAAGGGGTTCTCCTGGCCAGCAGTGCGAACGTCTACGGAAACGCCACCGAGGGCGTGTTGGACGAATCAGCCGTGCTGGCTCCAGCCAATGATTACGCAGTCAGCAAAGCTGCAATGGAATACATGGCGAGGCTCTATTACGGGCGCTTGCCATTGATCATCACCAGACCGTTCAACTACACCGGTATCGGTCAGGCCGAGCAATTCCTGATCCCAAAAATCGTCGCGCACATACGCCACCGCGCAGAAGTGATAGAGCTGGGGAATCTGGATATAGCACGAGATTTCTGCGACGTGCGTCAGGTGGTGCAAGCCTATCGGCGACTCCTTGAGACTCCCGCCTCGATTGGCGAAACCGTCAATATCTGCTCTGGCTCGGCATACACGCTTCAGTACGTTCTTGAGCAGGCGGGCATCCTATCCGGCCATCATCTCGAGGTGCGGGTCAACCCTGCCTTCGTACGCAGTGCTGATGTCAAGAAGTTATCTGGCTGCAAAGCCAAGCTGAACTCGCTGGTTGGTGAACTTCCTCAGATCGAACTGCGCGACACGCTGCGCTGGATGATAGAAGCGCCTCCCACATAATTAAGCCTCGTCAGATTGACCACACCTGGCAACAGAAGCGGGCCAACCGATCTTGAAAAGCGCTAAATCTCTCGGCATACCTGCACTGAATTGGTAGCTGGCAGATGGAGTGTGCGCAACTCGATGCTTGCAATTAATACCTTGCATCAAGGCCAGATTAATCCTCGAACACTCTTAAACCTTCTTGTGTCAGCGCCGGCCATTCAATTGTGCTGTGCTCTTGAACCCCTGAGAAACGCAGCGGTCTATGCTTACTGTGAGCAGTAAGGCGCTTGTTTCGGTCGTTCGTGAAAAGGCGTTACGCAGGGGTGAGCAGAAGAAACACCGGTAGCTTGCCCGAAACAGGTCTCCCCTTAGTGAGTCGAGGAAGTTCCTCGACAAGCTTGCGGTAGCGACACCAGGAGAAGCAGATATTGAGTTCGTTTTTATGCGCTTTCATAGATGTCACCGTCGGTTGGCGATAGACGATTCAATTTTCGCTCGTTCCTTCAGTTAAAAGTGAATTCAGCCGTTTCACTTTGTAAAAACAACTATTCCGTCAAGGATGAAGAACCATGAAACCATTATTTGCTCTCGCTTTTTCTTCTGTGCTGGCGCTCCAGGGATGTGTGTTTTCGCCTGGCCAATATCTTGATCCGGATGAATTCAAGGATGGAGCGGAAGTGGAGAACGGAACCGTACAACTGATCCGCATCACTCCTGACATGCTCAAAGGCGAACTGTCTTCCGACATGGGCACTTCCAGCAAGCAGGAGTTGCTTGATTTCAAGCCCGAGGCGTATCGCGTTGGTGCCAACGATCTACTTTTTATCACCGTTTGGGATCACCCTGAACTGACCGCACCATCCGGAGCGCAGCAGCAGCTCGATGCCAATGGCCGCCTGGTCCGCCCTGACGGTACCCTCTTCTATCCCTATATCGGCAATGTCAACGCCGCGGGCCGCACCATCGAAGAGCTGCGCGCCGAAATCGCGCGCCGCCTCGCCAACTACATCGACAGCCCGCAAGTAGACGTCAGCCTGCTTCGCTACGGTAGCCAGCGCGTCGTATTGTCAGGCGCATTCAATACGGCGGGCGAAGTACCGGTGACCACCGCACCGATGACCATCGTCCAGGCAATCGGTCAGGCCGGCGTCGATACCGAAACCGCCGACCTTTCCAGTCTGATGCTCAAACGGGACGGCCGTGAGTACATGCTGAACCTCGACGATCTGAACCGCCCAGACTCCTGGCTGCATCAGGTGTACCTGAAGGACGGTGACCAGCTGCACCTGCCATACAACGATCAGAAGAAGATCTATGTACTGGGCGAAGTCACGCAGCCGCAGGCGCTCAGCTTCAAGGCATCGAACTTCAACCTGATGGACGCGATCGGTACTGCTGGCGGTATTCGCCAGGAAACGGCGGATGGCGAAGCGGTCTACGTGATCCGCGGCGCCGAAAGCATCGCTACCGAGCAAGCCAAGGTGTTCCAGCTTAACGCCAAATCCCCGACCGCCTTCGCCCTGGCCAAGAGCTTCCCGCTCCAACCGCAGGACGTAGTGTTCGTTGGTCCAGCCGGCATCACTCGCTGGAACCGCTTCATCAGCCAGCTGCTGCCGTCCGCTTCGGTTGTCGGCACAGGTGCAGCATTTAGCCGTTAATGACGCGACAGGGATCAGGCTGAACAGCCTGATTCCGCTGAACCGCAGTCAGCCTCCGGGCGGCTGCGGTTTTTTATTGCAGGTAATGCAACCAACATCATCGTAGATTCAATGGCTCGTAAGGGGCCGAGCCCCCTCTCCCCTTCAAGGAGGTCTGATGAAACGCGCTTCGCTTATCACAGTGTTATTAGGCGCGCTTTTCTGTTTTAGCCAAGCCGATGCGGCAACCATGCGCTGTGATGGCGGGCTAATTGCTACAGGCGCAACTTCGTTTGAGGTGCTGACAAAATGCGGTGAGCCTGCCGACAAGGAGGTGGTTGAGCCTACCGTCCAGCCTGACGGAAATTCACCAAGGAATTCTGCAACCGTGGAGACCTGGGTTTACGGCCCAGATAATGGGGCGCATAGCTTCCTGCGTTTCATAGATGGGCGATTGGTTAAAATCCAAACCGGCCGATTGTAGAGCCTGATTTATATCGCCTTGATTTTTCCGGTAAGAAAAAAAGAAGCCCTTGGGAGGGGCTTTCAGTTTTTTCGCCATGCCTTTTTCACCACGCCGCGCCACAAAAAAGCCCCATTTGATCATGAGGCTTTTAGCTGACTACTCGGTTGGAATAGTCGGGTCGTCTTCAAACATATCGATGTCTTCGTCGGTGACTTCCGTCTCATCGGGATCGGTCATCGGAGCATCGTTGATGCTTGCACCATCCGGATCCCCAGGCAGAGGCGCATCCGCGCCAGAATCGTTTGCCGCCTGCTGCCGAGCGGGCACATCCATGGTTTCACCTCGCATGCTTCACCTCGCAGTGAGGCCCCCAATGGCCTCTTCAGGTTCGAGCTACCAAGCCTCGATTGGTGCAAGCCGCCAGTCGGAACAGCGAAGCAGCGCTATGGAAATGAGCTTCACATCATCGCCTGACACGGCGGACGTTATGTGATCAATCAGTCGGGGTTCATCCGCGATACGAATTTGTCAGTTACAAATACAACGTATTCGCATTAACATCCGCATCTCAACAATAAATGGATTTGGAGATGCTCATGTTCCGCCACCCAGTCTTGCGCCCGCTCTTCGTGGCGTTGCGCGCCGCCAGTCTCGCCGTGCCTGCCGCATCCCTCTGCCCGGTCGCGGTGGCGCAGTCGACGAACGAAGCTCCGGCTGCAGACGCATCGGCATTCGAGTTGCCTGCGCAAGAAGTCGTTTCCAGCCAAGCCGAGCGGGCCGACGGGCATGTCGAAGGCTACGTCGCGACACGTTCAGCGACCGGCACCAAGACCGATACGCCCATCCTTCAAGTTCCCCAGTCGATCAGTGTGATCACTGCCGATCGTATGCAAGACCAGGGCGTGCAGACGGTGCAGGACGCTTTGCGCTACGTCTCAGGCGTGCGCGGCGAAGCGTTCGGATTGGATTCCCGTGGTGATTCGTCCAAGGTGCGTGGCAGTACGCCGGAGTTGTTTCTCGACGGTCTGCAGCAGTCCTTCGGCAGCTACACGAACGCCCGTACCGATCCCTTCACGCTCGAGCGCATCGAAGTGCTCAAGGGTCCGTCGTCGATGCTGTACGGACAAAGCCCTGTGGGTGGGCTGATCAATATGGTGAGCAAGCGTCCCCGCGAAGAACAAAGGACCGAGCTGCAGCTTCAATACGGCAATTACGACCATAAGCAGATAGCGATCGACAGCACCGGCCCGCTGAACGAGGAAGGCACACTCCTCTACCGCGTGGTGGCGATCGCCCGGGACAGCGATTCCCAGGTTGACTATGTGGAGAATGACCGGCTGGTGCTGATGCCGTCGATCACCTGGCGGCCGACCGACGACATCGAGTGGACAGTGCTGGCAAACGTACAGCGAGACGACAGCGGCTCCACTTCGCAATTTCTCCCGCACCGTGGCACCGTGCTCGGCGCGCCTTATGGTCACTACGATACCGATCTGTTCGTCAGCGAGCCGGGGTTCGACGAATACGACACCGAACAGCTGGCGCTCACGTCCCAGTTCAGCTGGCGCCTGAACGATGTCTGGACGTTACGGCAGAACCTGCGCTACCAGGAAAGCGAAGTCAGCTACCAGCAGATCTATGGCTGGCCGCCCGTACTCAATGCCGACAACCGCACCCTCGACCGCATCTACTACGTTGCCAAACCCGAGGTCGATGTATGGGTCGCCGACCATAGCGCTCAGGCGTTGTTCGACACCGGGCCGGTGCAACACACGCTATTGATCGGTGCCGATTATCAACACGCCGTCACCAACCGCAAACAGGCGGGAGGAGCTGCGACACCGCTGGACCTGTACGACCCGGTGTACGGAACCTTCGACCCCACAGTCATCAGCCTCAGCGCCGATCCCGAACAGGTCGTCGCCCAGCAGGGGCTCTATGTACAGGACCAGCTCAAGTACGAGCGCTGGATGCTGACTCTCGGTTTGCGCAAGGATTGGGCCGACAACCGGACCGATGGCGGCACACGACAGAAGGACGATGCTTTCACCGGCCGAGTCGGGTTGACCTATCTCTTCGATAATGGCGTCGCGCCCTACATCAGCTACAGCGAGTCCTTTCAACCGATTGTTGGCTTGAACGCCGTTACTATCGAGCCCTACAAGCCGCTGGAAGGGGAACAGTGGGAGCTGGGAGTGAAATACCAACCGGTCGACAGCAATAGCCTGTACACCGCAGCGGTGTTCGACCTGCGCGAACAGAATCGACAGATGCCCGACCCGAACAATCCCTCCAATACCGTGCAAACAGGCGAAACGAGCGCGCAAGGCCTGGAATTGGAAGCCGTGGTCGCCGTCACCCCCGCCTGGGATCTGATCGCCACTTACACCCACATCGATACCGAAGCGCTGGAAGGAACACCAAGCCAGGAAGGTGCCCGCCTGGCAACAATCCCCGACGACATGGCCTCGCTCTGGTCGCAGCATCGCTTCGAACTGTTCGGTATTCCCGGCTTCAGTGCGGGCGCAGGCGTGCGCTATGTCGGCGCAAGCTGGGACGGCACCGACACCCTGAAAACGCCCTCGACCACCCTCTTCGATGCCATGCTCGGCTACCGCTATCAGGATTGGGCGTTCACGCTCAACGCCACCAACCTGGAAGACGAAACCTACTACACCACTTGTCTTTCGCGTGGCGACTGCTTCCTCGGCAATCGCCGCACGGTAGTCGGCACTGCCAGCTACAGCTTCTGATGAGCAGGCACCGGGAGACAGGATCGATGAACACATTTATATCTTCCCGCCACGCCAGTCTGGCCGGGCGCATCTCGGCTGCCCTACTGGGTGGCTATGCATTGGCCTATGGTTTCACGGCGTTCTTTTCCGTGTACCTGCCGATGCCCAGGCCGGATCGGGTGGTAACCGCCAGCTTGCTGTGCTTCGCGGTCTGGGTAGCAGCGGCGATCTACGCATTCGCCGCCCGCAGCGCCACGCGCGCCTGGGTGCTGTTCGCAGGGCTGGTCGCAATTTGCTGCCTGGCAGCCTACCTACCCACAGAATGGAGGAGCCGGCCGTGACACTTCGTCAATCGATGGTCGGACTGCACACCTGGGGCGGGCTGCTGCCCAGTTGGCTGCTGTTCGTGATTATTTTCGCCGGCACCCTCGCCTGTTTCGACAAGGAGATCGAGCGCTGGATGCGCCCTGCCCTGCACACACCGACGGCGACATCGATCACTGCCGATCACGTTAATGACTGGATCCAGGCGAATGTCCACGCGCCGCTGCACGCCTATTGGTTGCATGGCCCTACCGCACGTGAACCCTATTGGAAGCTGGGCTGGGAAGAAGACGAATCCGGTGCACGTGGCCGCGTCGCATTCGATCCCCGCAGCGGCGAGCCGATGCCCGAAACGGTGGGTGGTGAGTTCTTCTTCACGCTGCACTACAACCTGCAAGCCGGTTCGATCGGCATGTACATCGTTGGCTTGGCCGGCATGTTCATGCTGGTGGCGTTGGTATCGGGAATTATCGTTCATCGAAGAATCTTCAAGGATTTCTTCACCCTGCGCCCGCAAGCCAACGGCCAACGCGCCTGGCTCGACGCCCATAACCTGTTCGGCGTCATTGGCCTGCCGTTCCATCTGATACTGGCCTACACCGGCGTGGCGGTGTTCGTTGCGTCCTACATGCCGGCCGGCGCGCTGGTGGCGTACGGGGGTGATCCACTCGCCTTCTTCGAAGAGGTACAAGGCGGCTACCACCGCAATGAACTGCACCAGCCGGCTGGGAAAATGGTTCCGTTGAACCCATTGATCACCGATGCGCGTCAACGCTGGGGAGAGGGTGAGCCCGGCTGGATTATCGTCGAGCATCCCGCAGATGCGTCCGCAGTAATCAGCATTCGTCGCCTCGATCCGTCACGTATCGGCTCGCCGCAGGATACGTTGAATTACGACGCGACCACCGGCGAACTCCTCCAGCAACAGCAGGCGCCGGCCGGCTATCGAGCATATATATGGCTGATCGGACTGCATATGGCGCAATTCGGGGGGCAAATCGTGCGGGTGCTTTACGGGCTGCTAGGGTTGGCGGGCTGCGCCATGCTGATTGCCGGCACTGGCGTATGGTTGCGCAAGCGCGAGGGACGCCAGATTCAAGGGCTGAACGTCGTCCGGGCACTTAACGGCGCGGTCTTCTTCGGCTTACCAATCGCCTCGCTCGCGTTGCTCTGGGCGAATCGCCTATTGCCCGATGCAATGACCTCGCGTGGTTCCGCCGAAGCCTGGTGCTTCTCGCTGAGTTGGCTTGTCGTGGTTGCCGTCGCCTACCTCGGGCGCCGCCATTCACTTAGGTTGTCGCGACAGCTATTGGCCCTGCTGGCGGCGCTTGCGCTGGGTTTACCGTTGCTCAATGGCGTGACCGCACCGGAGGGCCATTTACTGGCGAGCCTCGCACGCGGCGATTTGGCGTTAGCTGGCGTTGATGGGGTGTTGTTGATCGTGGGCTCGCTGTGCGCCTGGGGCTCGCTTCGTCGCCCACAAGAGCGAAGTCCAGCACGCCAGGGAGCGCGCATGACGACTCGAGAGCAGGAGCTGACACGATGACCTTACTGGCTTTCGCCCTGTCCTATCTAGGAATGTTGATGCTCTGCCTTGCAATGACGCGGCATCACCGCGAGGTTTTCAATGCTGCTCCGACGCACAATCGGCGGC
Organism: Stutzerimonas sp.; assembly: GCF_982611455.1. NCBI lineage: Bacteria > Pseudomonadati > Pseudomonadota > Gammaproteobacteria > Pseudomonadales > Pseudomonadaceae > Stutzerimonas > Stutzerimonas sp. The sequence goes on along the minus strand of NZ_CEXBBO010000016.1, from coordinate 1,480 downwards.
GCTGGCTGCGTATGTTGGCGACGGCACCGTTGCTCGGCTCCGCTCTCCTGGATTCGGCATCACTAGGAGTATCGATCGGTCTGGTCGTCTGGTTCGGACAGCTGATGTTCGCCGGGCTGGTGATTAGCCTGACACTCGCATGGCGAAAGCGCTGGCTGCTGCCTCTCGGCGGCCTGTTCAGCTTTGTCGGCGTGTTAGCGGCTATTAGTGGATAGGTGCGGCATGAGCCGCTGAGCGTTGGCTACCGCGCCCAACAAAAATCCGGTATGACACCATGGTGGGACTTGCACCCGCAGGAGTGCGCCCATGCTGGTCGCACAACGAAAAGAACCCGCAATAGCGGGTTCTCAATTCGTGCAGCTAAGTGACACTATGAATTGCGGCCACCGCCATGACTGTTTTGGCCACCTTTCTTTCCGGCTTCGGATGCCTTTTCGCGGTCGTTGGCAAAATTACCGCCGCTTTTTTGGCCACCTTTATGCCCGGCTTCGGATGCCTTCTCACGGTCATTAGCGAAGTTTCCAGGATTTCCGCTTTTATCGTTAGACATATAACCTCCAAACAGAATGGCTGCCCAATTGGCGCGCTCATAAATTGAGAACGGTATCTATCTATACGGTTCAGCGCGCCCTCTCAAGATCGGATAAACGGCACCGAACCGAGCATCCCCTCCGGATAACCTGAACGGCTCTCTACGCTTTCAATTTCTTATGCCTTTGGCTGATTTCTTTCGCGGATAACGCTTGCCTCAATTCAAGCGCCATTTGCGCAACGCCTCTTATCGATGCTAAACGCTTAGCTTCAATGTCATTTACTGCATATCTGGTTATATCTGAAACATCGAATATTCTTATCGCAACCTTACCGGCCTCGTCCTTTTTGCATGAACATCGCAAGGGCGAAAATGATGCTTCGAGTATTCGGCAGGCATCTTCAAACTTCAACGCGCCGCTCATATAATCCTCCGTCCGCTTTATTATTATCTTCTTCTGATATAGACACTGCTTTATCCAAGGTTCGTTCGAAAATTTTCGAGGTCGGCGAAAAAATAAACGAGACAATTCAAATGCGCTGTAGATATAGGTTCCGGCTTGCTCGGGCTATATCTGCTCCGAATGTGCAGATTGACTCGAGCGCCTTTCAGCCCCGCGGCCCCTCAATGAGAGTGAAGCCGAACTCCGCAGGAATTTCCACGACCAACAATCGGGCAGCTGGGTCATCACAGCGACTATCGTCATTTGCTATTTATAAGATTTGGCTTAGCAGAGCAGTACGTGAGGGTCATGCAAGGGCTTCGGGCTTGGTCAGCCGTAGATAAACGCAGCGCAACGGTAGCCATAGTGCTTTGCGAAGCTTTCATTGGCTGAACTTCGTCTCGTCTCGCAGGCTCTACCGCTCATAGTCAACTACTGAGCCAACCAATGATTAGGGATGGTCTGAAGTAGTTGTGTATTTCTGGCTGACTTCAGCCCCTGCCGAT
>NZ_CEXBBO010000015.1:0-106788 GCF_982611455.1 Stutzerimonas sp. | reverse complement strand
TTTTCAGTCGGCAGAACAGCCTCTACTGGGTCAGTTTTCGGTCAGCGGCAACACATCAGGGACCAAAACGACAAACGCCCCGACCGAGATCGAGGCGTTTACGACAATATTTCCGCAGGCTGGCAATCCTAGGCGAACCGTCTACCCCGGGCGGTCAGTCTTCTTCTTTTGCGGCTTCGGTGTCTTGTGCAATCAGGGCGATAAGAGCGTTCTGCTGGCGATGGGCAAGCTGACGGAAACGTTGAAGCAGCTCGCGCTCGTGGAGCGTCAGTTCGGGACTATCCAGGCGCATATTTAAATCATCATCGAGCGCGCCTTCTTGCAGAAGGCTCTGCTCCAAACGGGCAATGATTTCTGAGTTCATGCTGCGATGATGGTTGCGCGCAACCTCAGCGATACGCTCACGCATTCCGTCGGGTAGCCGAACCACGAATTTGTCAGCCGTGCGGCTGGAATAAACTGCCTGCTTCATAGGGCGCATATTAAACCGGTTAGTCAGGTGGGCGATGGTGGCTTATTGCCGTTCTAGTCACCGGTCTGACAACCAAACAGCACTCGCTGTTCCACGACCTGTAAAAAAGATACTAGGCGGCTTAATGACGCCAATTATACGGCGACAATGAAGCGAGTAAAGGTGCCGTGCTATCAAAATGCCTTTACTTGTGATCTACCTCTGATCTTTTCGCTTCAACCGGCTTTTTAGCGAAGTACGGGATCAAATTTGATACGACGACCGACCAGCAGGGACACCGCAAATAACATCCCAAAAAGCATCGCACCACCGTCAGCGACAATTTCCCAAGCATCGGAAAGGTCAGCACCGACACTCAGCGCTCCACAAGCGATGCTGAGTAAAAAGAACACGAAAGCATAAATCGACATTTCCTTATCTCCCTGATTACCTTCGACGACAAAAAACTCTCTTTAAAAGACCCAGCGATGTGATTGGTCGGGTGTGCTCATTTCTATATTGCTAATGGTTTTGATCGGAGTCGGTGACCGCTGAATGCTCGAAGAGCGAATTTGATTCGGTACGGTTGTGGCTGATGAGCGATCCATGCCAAGCGTCATGTCTTCCAACAGAGTTACAGCGAAAAAAGCCAGAACGGTGGTACTGAATAAGTAAGCTGGGCGTGGCATCGGCGTCTCTTTGCGTAATGGTTAGCTAGACTTAAGCATTCAATGTGCCAGCTTTTTTTAATCTAAAAATCCCTTTGATTTCAATAACTTAGTTTTATGTGTTTGAAATTTGTAATTGCGCTTTGCATGCTTTGCTAATGTTATTCGTGCATTTTGCATTGTAATGTTTCGACTGCTAACGGCGCGGCTGGGTTCGGTCTTGCCCAGCGCAGGGCGGGGATGGCGCTCACCGCGCGCATGACAAATGCGTGCGGGCTCGCTAACATGCTGCGCCCGCCTAGTACGTCCCAGTAGCTCAATTGGATAGAGCATCCCCCTCCTAAGGGGAAGGTTGTGAGTTCGAACCTCGCCTGGGACGCCAGCTCTTCACTTCAATGTCGTTGATGCGTTTTCGCATGGAATAGGCATTGACCACATTGACGTTCCGGGGCTCGTCAGCGTGCCAGCTCGGCTAATTGAAAGTGGCTAGCGGGCGAGGCTAGCTGTCAGCGAGTTCCGTAAGGATGTGCAGCGGCGCGTTCGATTATCTAAATATCAACTGAAGCGATCATCCGCCTGGTCGCGACGTGCTTCGCGTTGAAGTTGATAGACGAATCGTTCGATCTGGCGCTGCGTCAGGCCGCTAATACGGTAGAAACGCATGCCGCAGAAGGTTACGTCGAGCTTTTCATCGAAGACGAGGTGTCGTAGTTCGGCTGCGGTTGTGATGGTGCCGAAAGGCAGCTTGGCGGAAAGCTGTTCATAGACGCGACCAGTCTGCAGGCCGCTTTGTACATCTCCCTGGAAGCTCAGCTTGCAACCGGTTGCCGACATATCCAGCAGCTTGCCTTCCAATGGCTTTTTGATTGTCTTACCGCTTAGCGCGGCACCGATAGGCTGCCCTATCAATGGGGCGCGGTAGGCGTTGCGACGCTGGTGGTAGAGAATTTGGTCAGGTAGCTGAGCCCAATAGCAGCGCGCATCGTCCAACTCGCCGAGGTGTATCGGATGGTTGTTGTTCCAAGCGATGCGCACGCCCTCATAGAAACCTTCGACATGGAACGACTCGCCGGAAAGCATCAGCCGCTCGCCGTCACTGGGTATCAGCTCGTCGAATGCAATCCAGCCCTTCTCCCGGTTTACCTCCACCAGAAAAGTCTGATAGCGCTGGCTACGTTCGGCGAAGCGGACCAGTAATGGAATGTGGTTATCCAGAAGAGTCCGCAGGTTGGCATGAACCTCAACCGCAGTTTTGAGGATTTGGGGAGGCTGGGGGCCTTCTTCCTCTAGAAAAGGGTTAGACACTTTGCGCTGCTCTCCGGCACATAACGAACATCAGCCGCATAATAGCATTTTGCCTCTATTTGGCTGCGTATTTGTGCTTCAAGCCTGGCTAAGCGGGCGATGATGCGCGCTTTTTGCGGCAGCGCCTCGGCGATCGTACAAGTCCGGCGTCTGATTGCTGCCCTGCAATAGCTGCAGCATGCTGCCAACTGCGCTCTGGTTCGCGCGGATAAGTTTGCCGTTGCGCTCATTGGAGCTTCGGCAGGCCTCAAGAACGGCATCGAGCTGTTCTGCCTGGGCCATGATTTCCTGAGCTGCTTTGGAATCTGCGACAAACTCCATTAAGCCGCTCCGGTCAGCGCTGAGCTGTGCCTTTGTAAGCGTCTGGCTGCGGAGGGTGCCATGTTGCCCCAGCAGTGCCAGTAGCGCCTGCTTCTGCGTGAGTAAATGTTCCAGGCCCGAAAGGTCGCGCTCGGCAAGTGCCTGGTACTCGGCATTGGTGAGCTTAAGAAGTTTTCGGGCAGTGCCGATATCTTCAATGAGCTGCTGAAGCAATTCTGTATCTTGCATAGTGGCCTCTGACGCGTGACGCTTGGCTACCATTTATCGCCAAGGCTTCAACGCTGGCTTTCGAACGCTAGCAGCTTCGATGCTACTCGCTGATTATCTACCTGATAGCTTCCATCGGCGATGGCTTGCTTGATCTGAGCTACACGCTCCTGATCGACGGAGGGTTGCTGATTCAGCTTTTCCGTTGCCTGTTGCAGACGCTGCGCTTCAGGGCTCAGCTGAACGCTCTCGCCGGATACCGGTGCGCTGTCAGTCGTGCTTTTGGCCGCATCAGCCGTTGGGTTCTGCTGGACTGCCGGACGCTCAGTGTTCTGGACGCTACTGTTGCGCCCGGCACTCGGTGGAGTGGCGGCGCTATTTGGCCGGTTGAAATCGATAACCATGATCGAAACCTCGAATAAGTCAGGACGCTTGCCTGCTTTTCGGCAAAGCCGCTGGAAACTTTAGTTTTTTTTCGGTGGACGGGTGCGCCACTAACATCGGTCGCCCTACATCGCCACTTTTACCTGACCTGGGCCGGTTACTCGAGCCTTGATCACTCGCCCGGATCGTTGGTTTTTGACCCTGATCTGGCTTCCAAGTGCGCCGTCGGACAAAGCTTCTCCTGGCATTCTCACATTTATCGTCGAGTTTTTCGCGCTGATTACCACTTGGTCGCCTTTATGCACCACTTCTGCAAGCGAAACAGAGCTGGGTGGAAGCACCTGATCGGGAAGCGCGCTACGGGTGAGTTTGTTACCGAGCACCTGATCGAATGTCGTCAGATAGCCCTGGGACAGCAGGCTCACGTCCCGTTCGGCAAGCATGACGTCAGCTTGTTCAAGAATGCTTTCGCGCTTCAATGGCCGTCTCGCGACTATCACCTCACGGAACAAATGAACCTGTGCGGGGACGAAAACGGACCAGGGCGCGGAGCCCTCGCAGCTGACCCGCACAGTGGTGCGACCGACCGGCTGTGCCGGGCTTTCGAGTTCGGTCGTCAAAGGCTGATCGCATGCCCCCAGACGCAAGCGCGGATCGAGTCTGTTGACTTCGATCTGGTGGCGAGCCTGGATTTGGCTACGCTGCAAGTAGTCGCTCACTTCGAGCTCAAGAAACCCACGGGTCGCGTCGATAAGCTGTTCGGGCAGTGTCACGGTTGCCGAATAGGCAAGCTGGCTCAGCCCGCATAAAGCCGGTAAAAGGATTGCGCTGCAAAAGGCTTTGCAAGGTCGCCGGAAAAAAGTCATCTGTTCGCTCATGGCAGATAAGAAGCAAGGGGCGTGCCGTTACGTCCCGGGTCATGACGTCTGAATGCCCATCTCGCAAGCAAGAGGAAACTGGCATGGCCGGTGTATTGGATTCGGTTAACCAGCGTACCCAACTGGTCGGGCAAAACCGTCTGGAGTTGTTGTTGTTCCGTTTGGATGGCAAGCAGCTCTATGGCATCAACGTATTCAAGGTCAAAGAGGTGCTGCAATGCCCCCGGCTGACCATCATGCCCCGGTCGAGCCCGGTTGTTCGCGGAGTTGCGAATATACGAGGCAGCACGCTTTCCATCCTTGATCTCTCTCTGGCGACTAAAAAACCGGCGCTGCAGGATCTCACTAACAGCTTTGCAGTCATTGTCGAATACAACACCAAGGTGCTCGGTTTTCTGGTGCGCTCCGTAGAGCGGATCGTCAATATGAACTGGGAGGACATCCTTCCACCTCCTAAAGGCGTAGGGAGCGATCATTATTTGACGGCTGTGACGCATGTCGATGATCAGATGGTCGAGATTGTCGATGTGGAGAAGGTGCTGGCCGAGGTGGCGCCTGTTTCGGAGCTGTTATCGGTCAGCATCGCGGACGAGGAAACCCATGCCAAGGCGTCGTCCAGCCGCGTCCTGGTCGTTGATGATTCCTCCGTTGCGCGAAAGCAGATAATCCGTTGTCTACAGAATCTGGGTATCGAGGCAGTCGCGCAGAACGATGGTCGCCAGGCGCTGAACTATCTGAAGGGGCTCGTTGCTGACGGCAAGAAGCCATCCGAGGAATTCGTAATGATGATTTCCGACATCGAGATGCCAGAGATGGACGGCTATACACTTACGACCGAGGTTCGTCAGGATCCGGTCATGTGTGATATGCATATTCTGCTGCATACATCGCTTTCCGGCGTGTTCAACCAGAGCATGGTCAAGCGCGTCGGAGCGAATGATTTCCTCGCCAAATTCCGTCCAGACGATCTGGCTAATCGAGTAATAGAGCGTATCCGAGCTGCGGACGGAAACTGAGGCGTGGCCTCTCAATTGACTGGTGGGGCATTATTAGTGTCAGGTGATCCAGATTTCGATCAGTTCCGAATATTTCTAGAGAAGACTTGCGGCATCCTTCTGGGCAGCAACAAGCAGTACCTGGTGGCCAGTCGGCTCAACAAGCTGATGGAGCAGCAAGGGCTCAAGAGCTTGGGGGATCTAGTCAGGAAAATTCAGGCTCAGCCACGTAGCGGTCTGCGCGAGCAGGTCGTCGATGCGATGACAACCAACGAAACGCTCTGGTTTCGCGATACTTATCCGTTCGAAGTCCTCAAGGGTCGTGTTCTGCCGGAGCTACTGAAAAGTGCAGCGGGTCAGCGCTTGCGTATATGGTCGGCGGCCTGTTCGTCGGGGCAGGAACCATACTCGCTGTCGATGACGATCGACGAATACGAACGCAACAGTCCTAACCAGTCGAAACCGGCGGTTCAGATAGTCGCCACTGAGCTTTCCGGCGCCATGCTTGCGGCATGCAAGGCGGCCGAGTATGACAGCCTGGCGATCGCACGAGGTTTGTCGAGTGATCGTTTACAACGCTACTTCGACGTCAAGACGCCAGGTCGCTGGGCAGTCAAGGTGCCGATCCGCAGCCGAGTGGAGTTTCGCGTGCAAAACCTTCTCGACAGCTATGCCGTGCTGGGTAAATTCGACGTGGTCTTCTGCCGGAATGTGCTCATCTATTTTTCCGCAGATGTGAAGAAAGACATTCTCAAACGCATCCATGCCACGCTCAAACCTGGCGGCTATCTATTCCTTGGCGCCTCCGAGGCGCTCAACGGCTTGCCTGAGCTGTATCAGATGGTCCAGTGCAGTCCGGGTATCATCTACAAGGCCAAATAAGCGTCGGTCATCGAGTCGCGCGACGTGTTCGGTACAGCGAGGCGGCGGCAGAAATCTGTCGGAACCGGTGAGCAGGGCGGCAAAAACATGGAAAAGCTTTGCCGCTTTTGACGCGAAATTGATTCTCTTCTCATAAAAATTCCTTATTTTCAATGACTTAATTAAATGGCACGGCCTTTGCTGCTGGTTTGCTAGGCAGACTTGTATCCGGCAGAGGGCCAGATCATGAGCATCAGTTTCGACAAGGCACTTGGCATTCACGAAAAGGCGCTCGGCTTCCGCGCTCAGCGCGCCGAAGTGCTCGCCAACAACATCACCAACGCCGACACGCCCAACTACAAGGCGCGCGATCTGGAATTCAGCGCCGTTCTCGCTGCGCAGAACAGCAAGAATCAGGGCGGATTTGGTCTTAGCGTCACGAGTAGCAAGCACATCGCCGCTGAGGGAATGGAAATTGCCGATCCGGGCCTGCGCTTTCGTACGCCGGCGCATGCGTCGCTGGATCAAAACACCGTCGATGCTCAAGTCGAACAAGCGGCTTATGCCGAGAATGCCATCGACTTCCAGGCAAGCTTTACCTTGCTCAATAGTAAGTTCAGGGGGCTGATGAGCGCCCTGCGCGGCGAATAAAAAGGAGCGAAGCCCATGTCCCTTAGCAGCGTATTCAACATCGCCGGCAGCGGCATGAGTGCCCAGAGCACTCGCCTCAACACCATCTCCAGCAACATTGCCAACGCCGAGACCGTTTCGTCCAGCGTTGACCAGACCTATCGCGCTCGACATCCGGTTTTCGCCACCATGCTGCAGCAAGCCAATGGTGATCCGAATCAATCGCTCTTCGCTGACCAGGATCAGGCCGGTGCCGGCGTCCAAGTGCTCGGCGTAGTGGAAGACCAGAGCGAGTTGCAGGCCCGTTACGAGCCTAACCATCCGGCGGCGAACGCAGAGGGCTACGTGTACTACCCGAACGTCAACGTGGTGGAAGAAATGGCCGACATGATCTCGGCCAGTCGTTCGTTCCAAACCAATGCCGAGCTGATGAATACGGCCAAAACCATGCTGCAAAAAGTTCTGACCCTGGGCCAGTAACCCTTACGAGAGATTGCCATGAGCACTACAGGCGGCGTCAGCGGTACCGGTTCGGTACTCGATCAATATCAGTTCAACAACGACCGCGAGGTCAAAAGCAACGATCTCGGCAAAAACGAGTTTCTTGAGCTGCTGGTCACTCAGTTGAACAACCAGAACCCACTGGAGCCTCAGGAGAACGGTGAGTTCATTGCCCAGCTGGCGCAGTTCAGCACAGTGGAAGGTGTCGAGAAGCTGAACTCCAGCATGGAAACCATGCTGTCGGGTTATCAGTCTTCGCAAGCACTTCAGGCGTCTTCGCTGGTCGGTCGCAAGGTGATCGTGCCGACAGACAAGGCGGTGGTCGATACCAGCGAGACCTTCAAGGCGAGCCTCGTGCTACCAACCACTAGCAGCAACGTATCGGTGAACGTCTATGACAGCGCCGGTACGGTGGTCAACCGGATCAACATGGGTCAGCAGGAGGCCGGCAACGTTTCGTTCATGTGGGATGGCAAGGATTCGAGCGGCAACAGCTTGCCGCCGGGAACCTACCGATTCGAAGCACAAGCCACCTACGAAGGTGAGACCAAGGGCCTTTATACCTTACTGCCCGCCAACGTAGACAGCGTCACTCTCGGACAGAACGGCGGGGAGCTTATGCTCAATCTGGCCGGTGTTGGCAGCATCGGGCTGTCGCAAGTTCAGGTCATCGGTCAGTAACTGCCGGCGCGCCCGGTAACAGGAGCAATTCATGTCGTTCAATATCGGCCTCAGCGGCATGCGTGCCGCCAGCAAAGACCTCAATGTGACGGGTAACAACATCGCTAACGCCGGGACTGCAGGCTTCAAGCAGTCGCGCGCGGAGTTTGCCGATGTATATGCCTCGTCCGTGCTCGGGACTGGCAAGAATCCGCAGGGGAGCGGCGTTCTGCTTGCCAACGTGTCTCAGCAGTTCAACCAGGGCAATATCAACTACACCCAGAACGCGCTGGATTTGGCGATCAATGGAAACGGCTTCTTCCAGGTCAGCAATAACGGCGCGCTGAGTTACACGCGTGCAGGTTATTTTGGTACCGACAAAGAAGGTAATCTGGTCGATAACTTCGGCTATAACCTTCAGGGGTACTCGGTTGACGGTAACGGCAACATTCAGACCGGCCAGGTAAGTGATCTGAAGATTCAGACCGCCAGTCAGGAGCCGAAGGCGACATCGCAGATCACGCAGGGCTTCAACCTCAACTCGACCAACAACCCGCCTGCCAATACGCCCTTCGATCCTGCGGATCCGTTGAGCTACAGCTCGTCGACGTCAACGAATATCTATGACGAGCAAGGTAACGCGCATGTCATGACCCAGTATTTCGTAAAAAGCTCGACAGCTAATACCTGGCAGATGAATGTGTTAATCGACGGACGCAACCCGCAGACGCCTACGGATCCGATAAACGGGGCCACACCAAGCTCGATTACTCTTGAGTTCAGTCCGTCTGGCAGCTTAGTCACGCCGGCCAATGGCAGCATGGCGATAGCGGGATGGCAGCCAGCCGTGGAAAACAGTGATGGCACCTGGTCATTGAACAACGCGGCGCCGGCGACAGGGTTGGATATGACCTTGGATATGCGCGGGTCAACGCAGTACGCCAGTTCATTCGCCGTCAACCAAGTCAGCCAGGATGGCTATACCACGGGCGAGCTGGCAGGACTTGAAATTAGCGAAACCGGTGAAATATTTGCCCGCTACACCAACGGCCAATCCAAGGTTCAAGGGCAGATCATTTTGGCTAATTTCGCCAATGTTCAAGGCTTGACGCCGGTAGGTAAAACTCAGTGGGTGCAGTCCTTCGAATCGGGTGAGCCGGTTCGCAACCCGCCGGGTAGTGGAACGCTCGGCTCATTGCAGGCTGGCGCTCTGGAAGACTCCAACGTCGAGCTATCGGACCAGCTGGTCAACCTGATCGTCGCTCAGCGCAACTACCAGGCGAACGCTAAAACCATCGAAACCGAAAGCGCAATTACCCAGACGATTATCAATCTGCGCTGATCATTTAGCTGCGACGGCAATCGTCGCATGGCGGGATTCTGCCGCTTCGTTGTCTTTAAGGCCCTTCGGGGCCTTTTATTTTTGTGGATTTCTTTATAGATCAGCGAGTTACCGTGTTTTTTAGGCGTTGGCATGCGCATTGCTTTCTAAAGCTTTATAGATAGCAAGCGTCAATTCCCGCGTCTCGGAGGTTCGATGGACAAGATGCTCTATGTGGCAATGACGGGTGCGAGCCAGAACGCTCGCGCGCAGCAGGCCCATGCCAACAACCTGGCGAATATCTCGACTACCGGCTTCCGTCGTGACTTTGAGCAGGCACGGTCGATGCAGGTCTTCGGCGACAGTTTTCCGGCACGCGTATATGCCATGACGGAGCGGCCCGGGACGGATTTCAGCTCGGGCACGTTGCAGGAAACGGGTCGGGATCTGGACGTGGCAGTTGAAGGCGACGGCTGGATCGCGGTGCAAGCGCCTGATGGCAGCGAAGCTTACGCCCGGACCGGCAGCCTCAATATCGACACCTTGGGCATGCTGCGGACCGGCGACGGTTTGCCGGTGCTCGGCAATGCCGGACCGATTGCCGTGCCGCCAGAAGAGAAGGTAGAGATCGGCGCCGACGGGTCCATCAGTATTCGAGCGCTTGGCGAGGATCCGAACGTGGTGGTGACGGTAGACCGCCTCAAACTGGTCAACCCCGATCCGAAGCAATTGGGGAAGGGCACCGATGGCCTTATCCGCATGAAAGATGGACAGCCCGTCGAGGCAGACGCCGCGGTACGCGTGACGTCCGGCTTTCTCGAGGCGAGCAATGTCAACGCGGTGGCGGAGATGACTTCGATGCTGGCGCTGTCCAGGCAGTTCGAGCTTCACGTGAAGATGATGCGCACCGCTGAAGAAGATGGTGCCGCTGCGGCCCGAGTCTTGCAGATCAGCTAAGTAAACAACGCGCTGCGCCCGAATATCGGCGCACGAGGAGAAGAACATGCTTCCAGCACTTTGGGTGAGTAAGACCGGTTTGTCCGCCCAGGACATGAACCTGACCACCATTTCCAACAACCTGGCCAACGTTTCTACTACGGGCTTCAAGAAGGACCGTGCAGAATTTCAGGATCTGCTTTATCAGATTCGCCGGCAGCCGGGTGGCCAATCGACCCAGGACAGCGAGCTTCCTTCCGGTCTTCAGTTGGGTACGGGTGTGCGCATCGTTGGCACGCAGAAGCAGTTCACCGCGGGTAGCTTGCAAACCACCGAACAGCCGCTCGATATGGCGATCAATGGCCGGGGTTTCTTTCAGGTCTTGCTGCCTGACGGCACCGTTTCGTACTCGCGTGACGGTAGCTTTCACCTGAACGCCGATGGCCAGATCGTGACGTCCAACGGGTACGCGCTGGAGCCGGCGATCGTCGTGCCGCCGGAAACCCAGACCTTCACTGTGGGCGAGGATGGAACTGTTTCCGTAACCACGCTCGGTAACCCGGCGCCGCAGATCATCGGCAATCTGCAGACCGCTGACTTCGTCAATCCGGCCGGCCTGCAGGCGATGGGCAGCAACCTGTTCCTGGAAACCGCCGCCAGCGGCGCGCCACAGGTCAGCACGCCCGGCCTCAACGGACTGGGTACCGTGCTGCAGAACACTCTTGAAAACTCCAACGTCAGCGTGGTCGAGGAGCTGGTGAACATGATCACCACTCAGCGCGCCTATGAAATGAACTCCAAAGTCATTTCTACGGCCGATCAGATGCTGTCCTTTGTCACCCAGCAGCTGTAACAACATCAGCCGCTGGATTGAGGTGAATATGCGCCGCTTGTTGACTGCCCTTCCGCTGATGTCAGCCGTGATTCTGTCCGGTTGCGTGGCACCAGCACCGAAGGCCAATGATCCCTATTACGCGCCGGTGCTGCCGCGTACGCCGCTACCGGCTGCGCAGAACAATGGCGCTATTTATCAAGCGGGTTTCGAGACCAATCTCTATGACGATCGGAAGGCCTATCGGGTCGGTGACATCATCACCATCACGCTCAATGAAAGGACCCAGGCGAGCAAGAACTCCAACTCGAAGATATCCAAGGACAGCAGCGCCAATATCGGTCTCGGGTCGCTGTTTGGTGGTGCCGTTTCGATGGCCAACCCACTAACGGGCAACAGCATGAGCCTGGGCGCCGAGTACGAAGCGGCACGTGACACCTCCGGTTCCGGTCAGGCGGGGCAGAGCAACAGCCTCTCCGGTTCGATCACCGTTACCGTGTCCGATGTGCTGCCCAACGGCATTCTGGCGATTCGCGGTGAAAAGTGGATGACGCTCAACACTGGCGACGAACTGGTGCGCATTGCTGGTTTGGTGCGCTCGGATGATATCGCCACCGACAACACCGTGCCGTCGACGCGCATCGCCGATGCCCGCATCACTTATTCGGGTACCGGCGCCTTCGCCGATGCCAGCCAGCCTGGTTGGCTGGACCGTTTCTTCATCAGCCCGTTGTGGCCGTTCTAAGCAGGTGCAGGCATGAAACTGTTCAGCTCGATCGTCGTTGCCTTACTCTGCTGGGTAGTCATCCCGGCTCAAGCCGAGCGGCTCAAGGACATCGCGACCATTCAGGGCGTTCGTAGCAACCAGCTGATCGGCTACGGCCTAGTGGTAGGTTTGAATGGCAGTGGTGACCAAACCACGCAAACGCCGTTCACGGTGCAGACCTTCAACAACATGATGGCGCAGTTTGGTATCAAGGTACCGACGGGCGGCAATGTTCAGCTGAAGAACGTCGCGGCCGTGTCCATTCATGCGGATCTGCCACCTTTCGCCAAACCGGGCCAGACGATCGATATCACTGTGTCGTCGATCGGTAACGCCAAGAGTTTGCGCGGCGGCAGCCTGCTGATGGCACCGCTCAAGGGTATCGACGGCAACGTCTACGCCATCGCCCAGGGCAACCTGGTAGTCGGTGGCTTTGATGCGGGCGGCGCGGATGGCTCGCGCATTACCGTCAACATTCCGTCTGCGGGCCGTATCCCCGGTGGCGCAACCGTCGAGCGGCCTGTGCCGAGCGCTTTCAATCAGGGCAACACGCTGACCCTGAACCTCAATCGTCCAGATTTCACCACCGCTAAGAATATCGTCGACCATATCAATGAGCTGCTGGGCCCAGGCGTAGCACAGGCGCTTGATGGTGGTTCGGTGAGCGTCAGCGCGCCTTTGGATCCGAGCCAACGCGTCGATTATCTGTCGATCCTGGAAAATCTCGAGGTCGATGTCGGCCAGGCCGTCGCTAAAGTCATTATCAATTCGCGTACCGGCACCATTGTCATCGGGCAAAACGTGCGTGTGCAGCCGGCCGCGGTGACCCACGGCAGTCTTACCGTGACCATCTCCGAAGACCCGCAGGTCAGCCAGCCGAATCCGCTGTCGGATGGACAGACTGTGGTCGTACCCAATTCCACGGTCAAGGCGGAGCAGGAAGCCAAACCAATGTTCAAGTTCGGTCCGGGTACCACGCTTGATGAAATCGTTCGGGCAGTGAACCAGGTGGGCGCAGCGCCCAGCGACCTGATGGCCATTCTCGAGGCGCTCAAGCAAGCCGGTGCGTTGCAAGCCGACCTGATCGTGATTTGAGGACGACGAGATGGAAAATCGACTGGGAATTGGCCGACGCACGCCTGACAGCGGTAGCTACTCTGACCTGAATCGTCTGAATCAGCTCAAGGTGGGCAAGGACCGTGACGGCGCGGAGAACGTGCGCAAGGTCGCTCAAGAGTTCGAGTCTTTGTTCATCAACGAAATGCTCAAGTCGATGCGCTCGGCCACCGACGTCATGTCCAAGGACAATCCGTTCAACAGCCAGGCCAGCAAGCAATACCAAGACATGCACGACCAGCAATTGTCGGTCACCCTTTCCAAAGAGGGTGGCGGTATCGGTCTGGCCGACGTTCTGATTCGGCAGCTGAGCAAGCTGCAGGAACCCAGCGAAAAACCCAACCCGTTCGGCCAGGTCGCGCAGACCGCTGGTGCCAAGTGGGCAAGCAATCCTAACGCCGCCGTGGCGCCGGTAGACCCAGCGAGAAATGATTCGCAGCTGCTCAACCAGCGACGTCTGGCGCTGCCTGGCAAACTTGCGGAGCGTCCATCCGCCGAGGTTGCAACAAAGAATTCCGAGGTCGAACAGGCGGGCAAGCCGCAGCCGCTGGTGAACCTTGACTGGAAACCTGCGACCGCCTTCGCTGCGCCCCAAGATGCACCGCTAATCGTCAACGGCGTCGAGGCGACGGTGCCGAGCGCACCGAGCAAGACGCGTTTCAGCTCGCCGGATGAATTCATCGCAACCATGCTGCCTATGGCTGAAAAGGCGGCCAAGCGTCTCGGCGTTGAGCCACGTTTCCTGGTGGCACAGGCCGCACTGGAAACCGGTTGGGGCAAATCGATGATTCGCCAGAAGGACGGCAGCAACAGCCACAACCTGTTCGGCATCAAGGCTAACGGCTGGGATGGAGAATCCACCCGGGTGAAAACCACCGAATACGTCAACGGTAAGGCAACCAAGCAGATGGCTGGCTTCCGCGCTTACGACTCGTTCGAGCAGAGCTTCAACGATTACGTCCGTTTGCTGGAAAACAACGACCGCTACCAGTCGGCTATCCAGGTCGCGAGCACTTCCGGCGACTCGGAGCGCTTCGTCAACGAGTTGCAACGAGCTGGTTACGCAACCGACCCACATTACGCGAGCAAGATCAACCAGATCGCCCGCAAAGTGCAGACCTACCAGACAATCGCCGACGCGAGTTCGGCTCCCGCCATGCGGACTAGAGGCTAATCATGGCTGACCTACTGAATATTGGCCTGTCAGGCCTGAGCGCGAGCAAAAGCCAGCTGTCCATCACGGGCCACAACATCAGCAACGTCAATACTCCCGGCTACAGCCGCCAGGATGCATCCCAGGCTACCCGTACACCGCAGTTCAGCGGCGCGGGCTACGTGGGTTCGGGTACGACGCTGGTAGAAATCCGCCGTACGTATAGCGAGTTCCTAACGAGCCAGCTGCGCAGCAGTACCTCATTGAGCAGCGACGTCGAATCTTACAAAAGCCAGATCGATCAGCTCGACTCCTTGCTCGCAGGCAGCACGACGGGCATTACGCCTTCTCTGCAGAAATTTTTCTCGGCGCTGCAGACGGCGGCAGAAGATCCGGCCAATATTCCGGCACGCCAACTTGTACTGGCGGAAGCGGAAGGGCTGGCGCGTCGATTCAATACCGTTTCCGATCGGCTGACCGAACAGAACAGCTTCACCAACAAACAGATGGCGGCGGTCACCGATCAGGTCAATCGTCTAGCTGGAACGATCGGCAGCCTCAACCAGGCCATTGCGACCGCTTCTGCCAACGGCAAGCAACCCAATGACTTGCTCGATTCACGGGACGAGGCAGTGCGGCAGCTTTCCACCTATATAGGCATTACCGTCGTACCGCAGGACGACAACAGTTTCAACATCTCGGTAGGCACCGGGCAGCCGCTGGTGGTAGGCAATACCGTCAGCAAGTTGGAAGTCGTGCCCGGACAAAGCGATCCCAATCGTCACGAGATACAGTTCGTCAGCGGCGGCTCGCGCCAAGGTATTACCTCGCAAATCACCGGAGGTGAGCTGGGTGGTTTGATTCGTTACCGCGAAGAAGTATTGGACTCTACGATGAATTCGCTCGGCAGGTTAGCGCTTGCCGTAAGTGATCAGGTCAACTCGCAGCAAACCCAGGGCCTGGACCTGAAAGGAGAGGTCGGTGCAGCGCTGTTCGGTGATTTCAATGCCGCCTCGCTGATGGACCTGCGCGCGACGCCATTCAGCGGAAATACTTCGGCAGCTGATGCGTCACTCAAGATCACCGACACCGGCAGCCTGACCCTCAGCGACTATCGTCTGGAGTTCGACGGCACCAATTATTCCGCAAGACGCTTGAGCGACTCTGCCAGCATTACCGTTACGCCCAATGCCGGACCACCGGCTTATCTGAGCTTTGCCGACAGCGCTGGCAATGATCAGGGCTTTACAGTCGGAATTAGCGGCACGCCGCAGGCTGGGGACAAGTTCTCGTTACAACCAACCAGGCGCGGCGCGACCGACATCAAATCGGTTCTAGACCAGGCTGATCAGCTTGCATTCGCCGCACCGGTGCAGGCGCAAAGTAACTTACAGAACGCTGGCACTGGCGTTATCAGCCAGCCGGAAACTTCTGAGTCGATCGATATAGCTGCGCTGAAAGCGGCGCTTCCGGCTGATATCACCTTGACTTATAACAGCGGCAGCCCTCCAACCATTAGTGGTGCCGGTGTCTCCCAGCTAAGTCCTGCTGAATTCACCCCAGGGCAAACCAATGAGTTGTCTATCACCATTGATGGCAATAGCTTCACTTTCACCGTCAGCGGGCGCCCTCAGGACGGAGACACGTTCACCATTGGATTCAATCAGAATGGCGTTTCGGATAACCGCAACGCGCTGAAGATGGTCGACTTACAGTCCAGTCCGACAGTTGGGGTCGATGCGAATGTTCCCGGTTCAGGAAAAAGCTTTACCGATGGCTATGGAGAGCTGGTTGAGCGCGTAGGAACGTTGACTGCCCAGGCGCGGATGGACAGCGAAGCGACGGGCGCGATTCTCAAGCAAGCCACCGATAACCGGGACTCGCTCTCGGCCGTGAATCTCGACGAGGAAGCCGCCAACCTGATCAAGTTCGAGCAGTACTACAACGCCTCGGCACAGATCATTCAAGTTGCCCGCTCCTTGTTCGATACATTGATCAGCACCTTCAGGTAACAGGCCCGCCCATGCGCATCTCGACCTTGCAAGCATTCAATAATGGCGTTAATGGCATTCAGCGAAACTATGCCAACGCAACGCGGACACAGGAGCAGATCAGCACCGGGAACCGCATCCTTACGCCAGCGGACGATCCAGTTGCATCGGTACGCCTACTGCAATTGGAGCAGCAGCAGAGTGTGCTGGGTCAGTACAACGACAACCTGACGGCTGCCAAGAACAGCCTGACCCAGGAAGAAGTAACGCTGAACTCGGTCAACACCGTGCTTCAGCGTGTTCGGGAACTGGCCGTGCAGGCCGGCAACGGTGCGCTCGATCCGCAGGACCGCAAGGCCATTGCTGCCGAACTGGGTGAGCGTGAGGATGAACTCCTCTCGTTGATGAATACGCGCAATGCACGCGGCGAGTATCTGTTTTCTGGCTTTCAGGGCAAGACGCAGCCTTTTGTGCGCAGCGCGGACGGAAGCTACAGCTACGTTGGTGACGAAGGTCAACGCAATTTGCAAATTGCGAGCTCGTTGAACATACCCATTAGCGACAATGGCAAATCAATCTTTGAAAACGTCACCAACGCGGGTCGTTTGCAGACTGCTTTCGACAACACGCTTACACCTGGTTCGACACTTGGTGTCTCTGCTCCACTGATACAGGACGAAGTTGCTTTTGCGGGAACTCCGTCGTTTCCGGCTGCAGGTATCGGTGTCCGCTTTACGTCCGAGACGGACTACGTAATCTATGACCTCAATGCCCCCCCAGCAGATCCTTCTGACCTGGCTGACCCGCTGATCCTTGCGTCGGGCAAACTAGACAGTGATTCGGGTCGGAGCGACGAACTAGTGTTCCGCGGTGTTGCCTTGCAGCTTGATGGGGCTGCCGTCGGTGGAGAGACCGCCAGCGTCACGCTTACTCCAGATTCAAACAAGCAGGGCTTGCTTAACACTATCGCCGGACTGAGAAAAGCGCTGGAAGAACCGGGAGTCGCCAGTAACGGCGTACGCGACGCGGTGGCCGTAGCTCTGACGAATTTGGACCATGGCATGGTCAGCGTCGACGCAGCGCGCGGCAATATCGGTGCGCGGCTGAACACGATCGAGACTACGCAAACGGACAACGAAGATGTCACGCTGGTCAATAAAGGCGTCCAGGCCGATCTGCGCGAAGTGGACTACGCCGAGGCATTATCCCGGTTGTCCATGCAGACTGTTGTACTCGAGGCAGCGCAGCAGAGCTACGTGAAGATTGCCGGTCTGAGCCTGTTCAACGCTATGCGATAAGTCGTCCAGCGGGGCGTGGGTCACAGAACCGACGCCGCGATTTGACTTGCCAGTGTTGCGGCTTAAAGTGTCGATGCGGCGCATGGAGTACCGCGCCGGAATTCCGACACTCAAAGGGACGTGAACAAATGACCAAGTCTTTTCTCTCCGCAGCGGTCTTCGCACTGCTCGCCAGCATCTCCACCGGCAGCTACGCTGCCAAAGCTCAACCTGCCGTCGAACCAGTAAACGTTGCGGTAGCCGAAGCTGTGGCAGTTAACCTCAACGCGGCCGACGCCGAGACCCTGACTCGTGAGCTCAAAGGGATCGGAGCGACCAAGGCCAAAGCCATCGTTGAATATCGTGAAGCACATGGCCCATTCAGTTCGGTCGACGAGTTGCTGGAAGTCAAAGGCATCGGCGCGGCCACTCTGGAAAAGAACCGAGCTAAGCTGAGCATTAACTGATCAGGCGAGCCAGCGATAAAAGACCGGTCTTTCGACCGGTTTTTTATTTTAAGCGTTACCTCACTGATAATTCCTAGCTACTCGACCGCTGCGAGACGGGCTACGAACGTTTGGGTCTGTTCCCGTTTTGCTGCGAGCCGCGCTGCTTCGCTAAATGATTCAGGCCGGGCGGCGTTCAGCAAGGCAGCTTCCGCCCCTGGCGAGCTTTTGGGCATTCACTCCATCACAGAGATCGCTCGGGGCGCCGGTATTGGTTATTCCCTTGCCAAGTTTGCAGCGTCGCATGGCTCCGTTGCGGCCACGACGAAACGGGAACAGCCCTTGAGTAGTGCGAACGTAGCCGGTGCTGGCGTTGTCCCTGTTAGAACGTCAGGAGGGTTTTTTCTATACCCGTTGACGCCGAAATCGCCTTAGAAAAACGTTGACATGTTACGGTTATGCACATTCTGAGGTCGGCGCACCGCAAGCTTGTACCGTCGTTGATTTTGTTTGCCGTTAAATTTTTAACTTATTGTTTTTTAAAGATTTTGTTGGGGTGAGCAAAAACTCGTCGATCTGTTTGCAACCCGCATCAGGCGGGCGTTTGAGGCAGTCATCCAGAATCTGTTCACAAGGTTATCCACAGGTTTTGTGGATAAGCCGCTAGACCCAAACATGGCGGGCCTTTGAGAGAGGTTACAGATGAAAGCACCTTGGAAATTCATGAAATATTTGCCGCTCGCACAGCGTGTTCTCGCCCATGGGCGGCTACCAGCGGTACTCATTGCCGTTGCGCGTAAGAGTTCATCTCGAGGTGGGCTCATCAAAGGGCTCAGGGAAGACTTAGGTTTGCTTCAAGCGTTATGCGTTGCATGGTGGAAGGGCGAGTACCGATCGGTTAGCAGGCCGGCGTTGGTAGCTGCCGTTGCCGGGCTGCTGTACTTCCTATCGCCTTTGGACGCCATTCCAGACTGGCTCCCAGGACTTGGATTCATTGATGACCTGGCGGTCCTCGGCTGGGTGATGCGCCAATGGTCTGGTGAGCTGCAGGCATTCCGCGCCTGGCGAGACAATCAATCGGCTGATGTGCAGGCGGAGATCGATAGCCTACCAGCGTCGGATGAGCCCATGGGCGAGGATGTCAGCGGGGCGCGCCGCAGCCGAACGTGAGGCGATACGACGGGAATTAATCCTTTAGTGCGCTTAAGTGCGCGCTTCCCTTTCACTCCTTAGTGCGGTCTCTTTGGCTAAAAAACCATACGCAGGCTGTTAAGATCCGTTTTTGGATCGAACAGCGAGCGGGGTAGGGGATGAATGTCCAGGTCATCATGCGTGACGGCGTGCCGGAGTATGCCGTGCTGCCTTGGGATGAATATCAGGCTCTTCTGAACGCCATTGGCAGGCCTACCGTGGCATTGGCCGACACTGGGACTCCAGTCGCTCTGCCACGATTCAGTGAGCTGTCCGCAATGCGGGAAGCCAAGGGGATAAGCCAGGAGGAATTGGCGCGTTCCGTCGGTATCAGCCCTCCCTACTTGGCACTTATCGAGAGCGGGGAACGTGACCCCGATGAGGCCATACGCCGCGCGCTGGCCCGCGCGATGGAGATTACGGGATGGGAGCAGGAAGCTTGAGAGACGCGGCGGTGTCGATTCGCATCAGTCGACCGCATTGGCAGGCCTTGCTGGATGAGCTGGCTGCGGCGCGGCGGCAACGTCATCTGGTCACCTATCGTGCCCTGGTCGAGCGACTTGAACTTCCGGTGCCCGCCATGCAGACATTGACGGCGGCGCTAGAGCATTTGGCGGCGCTTGATGCGCGCGCTGATCGCCCGTTGCGCAGCGCGCTGGTGATCAGTCAAGGCGCCAGCAGGTTACCTCGGACAGGCTTTTTTGAATGTGCCGCTCGTCTCGGGCGGTTTTCAGGCTCTTCGGATGGGCCGGCTGCTGCCTCTTGGCATGCCGGAGAAGTCGCACGGGTATTTGAGTTCGATTACCCGGAGGTACCGTGATGCTACAGACGATCCGGGCCCGAGCCGGTTATGTAATCGCGCGCAAACTGATGGGCGCGCGCTGGGCTGTGCAGCAGCCAACGCTGTGGCGCTGGATGGAAGGCCAGTTTTCTCGCATGGCGGCGATCGGAAATACGAAAGCACAAAGTTTTTATGGTCACATCCTGCTTTTTCGCGGGCAGGGATACGGGGCTAAGAAAGAAGGTGTCCGCTTGCTTCGCCTGGCTGCCGAGAGTGGTGACGCCAAAGCGGCCTATCAAATGGGCGTGGTCAGTCTCAGTGAGGACGCTACGCATGGCCCGGATGGCGTCCAGGCGGCACATTGGTGGTCACTCGCCGTCAAGGCTGGCCATCCCTTGGCCGCGACCCGTCTGGCTCAGCTGTACGCAGTTGGCGGGCACGGGCTTACGGCTGATAAACAACAGGCGGAACGCTACAAGGCCAGCGCCGCAAAACTCGGACTTTGATCGTCAGGCTGGCGCTGCTCCGCATCGATAGCGTGAAGGCTGAAGCCGGGTTTTTGCTTGGCTTGGCGCTTGGCTTCGGAAGCCAGCGCGGCGAGGGACGCAGCGTCAAGTTCGACGGCGGGATTTGGCCTGAGATGGACGGCACCAACCGAAAGTGAAAGCAGAGGATAGCGCTGCTGGCCGCCTTGCCGTCCCTCGGCAATGAAGCAACCTTGTGCGAGATGTTCGTTGCGGTAGAACGGCCGGCAACGCCGCTCGAATGCTTCGAACAGTCCGCGGATTCTCATTGGCCAGTCCTTTGAATTCATTACCAGCATGAAGTCATCGCCACCAATGTGGCCGACGAAGTCACAGCTCGAATCGACCTGCTCATTGAGGCAATGAGCAAGACACAGCAGGATTTCATCTCCCTTGGCATAACCGTAGAGGTCGTTGAAAGGCTTGAAGTGATCGATGTCCACGTAGCAGATCACCGCCTCATGGCCTTGTCGTAACAGGCGCGTCAGGCACTGCTGAATCGGCACGTTTCCTGGTAGCAGCGTTAGCGGATTGGCATGGCGCGCCTGCTGGATCTTCATTTCAGTGATCAGCTTGAGCACGTCGATCACCCGCCCCAATCCGTGATAACAGCCGTTGCAGGTGATTACGAAGTCTTCATCGATGCGCTGCCGGGCTCGGCTGGTCAGCAGCCGACTGACTTGTTGCAGGGATTGGCCTAGCTCTACCGCGAGGAAATCATCGCTCATCAGCCTGCTGATGGGTTTACGCGCCAGCAGGTCGGTTGCAAAGGGCTTGAGCAATGCTTCGGAAAGCAGGCTTCGGTGGACGATGCCGACTGGAGTGTTCATCGAGTCGATCACGGCGACAGAGTTCAAATTCGCCTGCAGACGGAACAGCTCCAGCACATCGGCTATCGGGTACGAGGCGGCAACCGCAGATTGCCCTAGTACCAGCGCGGACAGGTCTGGATTGTCCGCATCGAGCACCTCATCGTTGTTATCGGTGTTTGGAAGGTAAACGGCTACACCATCGGTGCCTGGCTCTTCTACCGGTCGACCTAAGAGATAACCCTGTACCAGATCAATGCCCATGTCCGATAGGATCCTGAGCTCTTCGCTCAGCTCGATACCTTCGGCAATTACTTGCGCTCGCGAGGCTCTTGCGATCTTCATGATCGATTCGACGAACTCGCGTTTGACGGCGTCCCGGTGAATGCCGTCGATGAAATAGCGATCGATCTTGACGTAATCCGGGCGCAGCTCCGACCACATGCGCAGACTTGAGTAACCGGCACCCAGGTCATCCAGTGCAATGGAGAATCCCATGTCGCGATAGTGATGCAGGGCCGCGTCGAGCAGTTCGAAATCGTCGGTAGGCGTCTGCTCGGTAAGTTCGATTACTACCTTGGCTGCAGGAATCCCATACTTCTGCAGAAGTGCCAGGGTGCAGCCCGGTTTATGGGTGGCGTCGAGCAAGGTTTCCGGCGACGCGTTGAGGAATAACGTTCCCTGCAATTGTTGCTGGCTGTAACGGCGGCAGGCGTTTTCGCGGCAAATCATTTCCAGTTCGTTGAGGCGACCCGCGTGGCGAGCTGCAGCGAGCAGATTGATTGGCGAGTGAAGCGGCGTATTGGAGGGGCCGCGTGTCAATGCCTCATACCCGAGTATGCGTCGCTCGGAGAGCGAAACGATTGGTTGGAAGAGGGTGGTGATGTCGCCGTGAGCGAGGATGTGATCCAGCGTGCTCAACTGCTCGGTGACGGTCATGGTGGTCTCGTGGGGGTTGTTGAAATGCGAAGGGCCGCACAAACGGCGGCCCTTCGTATTTCACGACGCGGTGATGTCACTTTGATGACATTGCAGATGCTACCGCTCGGAAGAGCCGTTTTTGGCCATCGCGTCCTGAAGCCCCAGATAGTCCAGCAGGACTCTCCCGCTCTCCGAGAGATAAGCGTCATCCTCGGGCTTGATCTTTTCTTCGATTTGCGGCGTCGTTTCATCGTCCCGTTCGAGCTTGGCCAGCGGTTCCTCACCCTTGGCCTTGCGCAGCGCATTTTCGAGTGCCAGCTGGCGCTTTTCGATGCGCTCCTGCTGCGCCCGTCGTTTCTCCTCGTTGAGGCTCACGCTGGTCTCGTGCATGAGTTCCTGAGTCAGGGCAAGACGATCACGGGTGAAGACGAAGTCGGGGTTTTTACCGGTACGTGCTTCATGGCGCGCCTTGAGCTCGGAAAGAAATGGCTTGAATGGATTTATGTCCGGGTTGATTGCGGCGCGAATACTGTCCCATGGCAGCGCCTCGGGTAGAGCGCTCTCACCGATTTCCTTAGTGTCGACTTCGGCTGGATAGGAGATATCCGGGATCACGCCTTGGTGCTGGGTGCTTTGCCCCGATACTCGATAGAATTTAGCGAGCGTGAGCTTCAATTCACCGTGATTGAGTGGCTGGACGGTCTGCACGGTGCCCTTGCCGAAGGTCTGGCCACCGACGATCAGTGCCCGATGATAGTCCTGCATAGCGCCAGCGAAGATCTCCGAGGCCGATGCTGACAGTCGGTTCACCAATACAGCCAGCGGCCCCTTGTAGAACGCGCCTGCCTGCTCGTCCGCGAGGACATCGACACGACCATCGCTATTGCGAACCAGCACAGTCGGGCCCTGGTCGATGAACAGACCGGTCAGCTCGGTGGCCTCTTGAAGCGAGCCGCCGCCGTTGTTGCGCAGGTCAATGACGACGCCGTCGACCTTTTCCTGCTCCAGCTCTGTCAGCAGTTTTTTCACGTCCCGGGTGGTGCTCTTGTAATTCTTGTCTCCCGCACGAAGTGCTTTGAAGTCGAGATAAAAAGCCGGAAGTTCGATAACGCCAAGTTTGTATTCTCGGCCTTCATGCTCCAAGTTGAGCACCGACTTTTTCGCCGCCTGCTCTTCGAGCTTGACGGCTTCGCGGGTGATGGCCACGACCTTGCTGCTCTGATCGTTCGGCGCGTTGCTGGCCGGAATGACTTCGAGGCGAACAACCGAACCCTTGGGGCCACGGATCAGTTTCACTACCTCATCAAGCCGCCAGCCGATAACGTCGACCATTTCTTCGTCACTTTGACCAACGCCAATGATCTTGTCGGCCGGTGCGATTTGCTTGCTCTTCTCGGCAGGTCCGGCTGGGACCAGGCGCACCACCTTGACGTGCTCGTTGTCGCTTTGCAGCACGGCGCCGATGCCTTCCAGAGAAAGGCTCATATTGATATCGAAATTTTCTGCATTATCAGGCGACAGATACTGGGTATGCGGATCGTAGGATTGCGCGAACGCATTGATGTAGGTCTGGAATACATCTTCGCCACGGGTCTGCTCCAGACGCGATAGCTGGTTCTTGTAACGCTTGGTGAGTAGCTCCTCGATAGCCTTGGGTTCCTTGCCGGCGATCTTCAATCGCAGCACTTCATCCTTGACGCGTTTGCGCCAGAGCTCATCGAGCTCCGTAGCATCTTTGGGCCAGGCGGCGTTCTCGCGATCGACGAGCAATTCTTCGTCAATGCTGAAATCGAAGCTGTCGACGCCTTTTTCAAGCAGGCTCAGGGCGTATTGAAGCCGGCTTTTCAAGCGCTCCAGGTGGACTTTGTAAATTGCAAAGCCGGGTTCGAGGTTGCCGTTCTTCAAGAAATTGTCGAATTCGTTGCGCCAGGCCTCGAATTCCGCCAAATCGCCAGCAGTGAAGTAGCTGCGCGATGGATCGAGCATCTCGATATAGCTATCGAAGATCTTTGCCGAGCGGGCGTCGCTGAGTGGCGGCTTGTTGTAGTGATGGCGCTTGAGCAGCTCGACCACGTTGAGGCTGGCAATTACTTGGTCACGGTCGGGTTGCAGATAGTCCCAGTCATGCCCGTCGGCTGGTTTGGCCAGGATAGAGTTGGCCTGAAGGCCTAGCAGCAGGGCTAGAAAACCCGCAGTCAATGATCGTTTCATTTCCAAGGAGCGACGCGAGGCTGGGTAATAACGCATATTAGGCCATCAATCAGGCGCCGGACGGGGCCCGCCCGGCGGAAAAAACAACAGCCCGATGGTACCTGGCGGCAAGCACGCCGTGATAGAGATCGCGCCAGACCGGCAGAGCGAGCCCCCGGCCGAGACCTTTACCGGATCGGTAAACAATGGTTTCAGACGGGCGCATCGCTATGTAGCCTGATGGGGAATTCATCACGACCTGCACTGCCGGCGAGTAACGGTTGAGCGGGCACAGGTGCGAACCACTATGGAGGCAGCATGAAGGCATTGCAAGGCGTTGAAGGACAGGTCGAGTGGGCGGAACGCGCCGCTCCGGTGTGCGGCGAAGGTGAGGTGAGGATCCGAGTGGCTGCAGCGGGCCTGAACCGGGCGGATTTGCTGCAGCGCGCTGGACATTATCCGCCACCGCCGGGCGTGACCGATATTCTTGGCCTGGAATGCGCAGGGGTTATCAGCGAAGTAGGGCGAGGTGTTTCGCATAAGATCGGCGACCGGGTCTGCACATTGCTGGCCGGTGGTGGCATGGCGGAGGAGGTGGTCGTCGACGGCCGTCACGTGCTTCCTGTGCCGCAGGGGCTGTCCCTGAAGGAGGCAGCTGTGATTCCTGAGGTCTACTCCACCGCCTGGCTCAATCTGTTTCGCCTGGGAGCGCTACAGCCTGGCGAAAAGGTCCTGTTACATGCCGGTGCCAGTGGCGTCGGCTCGGCGGCACTCCAGCTATGCAAGGCGTTCGACAACCCCTGCTGGGTCAGTGTCGGTTCGGCTGAACGTCTGGCCTATTGCGAATCGCTGGGAGCGCGTGGCGGCGTGCTGCGCGAGGAGTCGCTGGAAGCACTTCGCGATTTCGGACCGTTCGACATGATCCTCGATCCGGTCGGCGCCAAGTACGCGACACTCAATACACAGCTGCTCGCAACGGATGGGCGGTGGGTAATCATCGGCCTTATGGGCGGACGCAAGGCGGAGATGGATCTGGCCGGTCTGCTGGCCAAGCGTATCCAGCTGATTGGCTCGACTCTGCGCAGCCGCGACGCCGATTACAAGGCCGACTTGCTGGCGGAAATGTACGAAAAATTGTGGCCGCTGTTTGCCGACAAGACGCTTTCGCCTCGGCTGGAGCGCAGCTTTCCGATTCGCGACGTGGACGCCGCATTTGCTGCGCTCGCCAGCAACCAGGTGTCGGGAAAGGTTGCCTTGGTGATCGATGACAGGCTCGCGTGAGCGACTCAGGCGCGTACTACGCGCCTGGATGTGCCGCGGTCAAGGCAGCTCGGCGCTCGAATAGAAAGCACTGAGCACCTTGACCAGATGCGCCAGATCTTGGCTCCCGGCCAGCTCGCGAATGGAATGCATGCCAAAGGTTGGCAGACCGATATCCACGGTTCGCACGCCAAGCTGGCTGGCCGTGATGGGGCCGATGGTCGAGCCGCAACCCATGTCGCTGCGGGTGACGAAGCTTTGCACTGATACTTCGTTCTCCAAGCAGAGATGACGGAAGAATCCGGCAGTTTCGCTGCTGGTGGCGTAACGCTGATTGCTGTTGACCTTGATCACCGGACCGGCGTTGAGTTTCGGACCGTGGTTGCCGTCGTGCTTGTCGATGTAGTTGGGGTGCACCGCATGTGCGTTATCGGCCGAAATTAGCAACGAACGGTTGATGCTGCGCTGGAATGCTTCGCCTTCGGGCAGTACACGACGTAGTACCTGCTCTAGGAAAGGCCCGTCCGCGCCGCACATCGAGGTGGAGCCGACTTCTTCATGATCGGTGCCGACCAATATGCAGGTTTCCTCTGGGCTGGCCCGCAGCAGCGCTTGCAACCCGGCGAAGCACGACAGCAGATTGTCCAGTCGGGCACCGGCAATGAACTCGCCGTTGAGCCCGATGACCGCGGCGCTCTGAGTGTCATAGAAGCTCAACTCAAAATCCAACACCACGTCGGCAACCAGCCCGTGTTCGCGGCTGAGCTGGTCAGCCAGCAGTGCCCGGAAATCCGGGCGCTCCTCACTGGCGATTTGCGCCAATATCGGCGGTAGCTCGTTCTGCGGATTGATCGCCCAGCCCTGGTTGGCTTCCCGGTTGAGGTGAATGGCGAGGCTTGGGATCACGGCGATCGGTAGCTTGAAATCGATCAGCTGGCTTTCGATCCTTCCGTCGCGGCTGTAGGTGACGCGCCCGGCCAACGACAGATCGCGATCGAACCAGGGCGCCAGCAGTGCACCGCCATAGACTTCCACGCCTAGCTGCCAAAACCCCTGGCGCTGCAGTTCCGGCTGCGGCTTGACCCGCAGACAGGGGCTGTCCGTGTGGGCGCCAACCAGGCGCATCCCATGCTCGATAACCGACTTGCTGCCAAGCTGGAACGCAATGATCGCGGAATCATTACGAGTAACGTAATAACGCCCGCCGGGCTCGGTATGCCACGTTTCGCCTTCGTCCAGTGCCTTGTAGCCGGCGGTCTGCAGGGCCTGGGCCAGGCTGGCGGTGGCATGGAATGGGGTGGGGGAGGCCTTGAGAAATTCGATCAGACCCTGGTTCAGCTCTTCGCGCATGATTAACTCCAGACGGCAATGGCCCGGAGTTTATCGCGGATAAGTCGCAAGCCACAGGCCGCAAGCTCCAAGCGGCCAAACCCCAGCCCTTTGTTTTGACTTTGAAAATCGCTTTTAGAACGGTGCTGGGCAATCGAAGCGCAGGCGCTCGCCGGTTTGCGGATGGGTCAGGGCGAGCATGCTGGCATGCAGGCACAGCCGATCATGTGCCGCCAAGGCTCGTTCATGCGCGTAGAGACGATCGCCAAGCAATGGATGGCCAATCGAAAGCATATGCACGCGCAACTGGTGCGAGCGTCCGGTAATGGGCGTGAGCTCGACGCGGCTGTAGTCACCGTTGCGGCCCAGTACGCGCCAGTAAGTTAGGGCATGTTTGCCCAGCTCATGGTCGACGACGTGCCGCGGCTTGGTCGGAGGGTCGTAGCGCAGCGGCAGGTCGATGCTGCCGCTCTGCTGCTCGGGCTCGCCCCAGCACAGCGCGGTATAGGCCTTTTCGGTTTCGCGATCATGGAATTGGCGCGACAGTTCACGGTGAGTGTCCGCGTCACGCGCAAGCACGATCAGGCCGGAAGTCTCCCAGTCCAGGCGATGAACGATGCGAGCCTCCGGATAGCCATTTTCCTGCAGACGTGTCACGAGGCAGTCCTTGTTGTCGTCGGCGCGCCCGGGCACGGATAGCAGAAGGGTGGGCTTGTTGATCACCAGCAGGGCGGGGTCCTGATGGACGATCTGGATGTTGCTCAGAGGCATCTTGGAATTCCGGAAACGAAATCGGCGACCGAAGTCGCCGATGAAAACTGTCGCAGCACAAGCGAGCTAGCCGCTGCCTGATCGGTCAACGATCCGGCAGGGTGATGTTCAGCTCAAGGATCGAACAGCTGCCCTGATCTTCCAGGGCGACCTGAACTTGGTCACTGTCGATGTTGACGTATTTGCGAATCACCTCGACCAGCTCCTTCTGCAGGGCCGGCAAGTAGTCCGGCTGGGTACGCTGGCCGCGCTCATGGGCGACGATGATCTGCAGGCGTTCCTTGGCGATGTTGGCAGGCGTTTCCTTCTTCTTGCGTTCACGAAAGAAGTCGAGGAGGTTCATTCGCGGCCTCCGAACAGTCGTTGCAGGAAGCCCTGCTTCTTCACGTCGAGGAAGCGATGGTTCACTTCCTTGCCTAACAACCGGTCGACGGCGTCGCTGTAGGCCTGACCGGCATCGCTCTGATCGTCGAGGATAACCGGTACGCCCTGGTTGGATGCCTTCAGCACCGCTTGGGATTCCGGAATGACGCCGAGCAGGCGGATCGACAGGATTTCTTCGACATCCTCGACGCCGAGCATCTCGCCCTTGACTACCCGCTCAGGGTTGTAACGGGTCAGCAGCAGATGCTCTTTGATCGAATCTTCGCCATTCTCGGCGCGGCGGGACTTGCTCGCCAGCAGACCCAGCATGCGATCCGAGTCGCGCACCGAGGACACTTCCGGGTTGGTTACCACGATGGCTTCATCGGCGAAATACATCGCCAAGTGTGCGCCTTTCTCGATACCGGCCGGAGAGTCGCAGATGACGAACTCGAAAGTCTTGGCCAGTTCGTCGATCACCTTGCCGACGCCTTCGAGCGTCAGGGCGTCCTTGTCGCGGGTCTGGCTGGCGGCCAGTACATAGAGGTTCTCGAGACGCTTGTCTTTGATCAGGGCCTGAGTGAGGGTGGCATCGCCCTGAATGACGTTGACGAAGTCATACACCACTCGACGCTCACAGCCCATGATCAGGTCCAGGTTACGCAGACCCACGTCGAAGTCGACGATGACGGTCTTGTGGCCGCGCAGAGCGAGGCCGGTACCGATAGCGGCGCTGGTAGTGGTTTTACCGACGCCACCTTTGCCGGAAGTGACTACGAGGATCTTGGCCAAGGTGATTCACCCTAAATATGGAAATCGGGACCGTAGCCGATTCGGCTCACGGTAAGCCCGTTTTGGTGCTTGAAAATTCGCGGAAGTATCCGTTAAAGGCGGATGATGTTCAACACGTCGCCAGATAGCTTCATCTGTACTGCTTCGGTCCATAAAGGGTCGCGTCGCAGGTCTTCGGCGACCTTGTACTGGCCGGCGATGGAGACCATCTCGGCGGCGAGCTGTTGGCAGAATATTCGTGCGTTGGTGTCGCCCTTGATACCGGCCAGGGCGCGCCCGCGCAACGGACCGTAGACATGGATGTTTCCATCGGCGAGAAGTTCCGCGCCGGGGCTGACAGCGGCGAGTACGACCAGATCTCCACCCTGGGCATAAACCTGCTGCCCGCCACGGATCGGTGTGGTGACGACGCGAGTAGGCCGGTAGGCCGGTTCGGCGGGCTTGGCCGGTTGTGCCGCGGCCTTGCTGGAGATGTCCAGCTTGCGTTCCTTGGCTCCGGACGGCGGTAATACGGGTAAATCAAGAGCGTCCGCCGCCTCGATGGTCTGTGGGTCGCTGGCACGCAGCGCCAGGGTGCGCAGACCGTGCTTGCGGCAGAGAGCGATGAGCGCGGGGAGATCGAGATTGCAGTCGGCGGGAAGCTTGTCCAGCGCGAGCACCAACGGCGTGTTGTTAAAGAAGTCCGGAGCTTGTTCGACCTTCACGGCAAGCTGCTGATCGAGACGCTCCAGGTCGTTCTGCGCCAGTTCCAGTATGGTGATGGCCAGCATGCTGCCCTTAAGCTGGAACACGGGGGCTTGGTCGGGAAGATCGGCTTGGCTCATGGTCTGCCTGCTGCGGTAAATGGCGAGGACTTATAGCGGGGCAAGCCGTGGCCTGCAAGTACCGTAAGCCCTATCGGACGGATGCCGTGCATCGAGACGCAGCCGCATGCGTAAGCGATTTATCGCTAGAATGCTTGCTTTCACCGGTTCGAGCTTGCTGATGGATCGTCCTCGTTTTTGTGCATCCTTTCTTCATCCACGTTTTTGGCCGCTATGGTTGGGCCTGGGTTTGTTATGGCTGGTGATCCAACTGCCGTATAGGGCGCTGCTGCTGCTTGGGCGTGGCCTCGGTGCGCTGATGTACCGCGTGGCTCGTTCGCGGCGGCAGATCGCACGGCGCAACTTGCAGTTGTGTTTCCCTGAAATGAACGAGAAAGAGCGTGAGCGACTGTTGCGCGAGAACTTCACCTCGACCGGTATCGCCTTTTTCGAAATGGCGATGAGTTGGTGGTGGCCCAAGGCGCGTTTGCAGCGGCTGGCGCGAATTGAAGGGCTCGAGCATCTGCAGCAGGCGCAGACTGAGGGGCAGGGCGTAATTCTGATGGCACTGCATTTCACAACGCTGGAAATTGGTGCGGCCTTGCTGAGTCAGCGCCACACCATCGATGGTATGTATCGCGAGCACAACAATGCGGTGTTTGACTTCGTCCAGCGGCGCGGGCGAGAGCGGCACAATCTCGACGCCAGCGCCATCGAACGTGAAGACGTACGGGCGATGCTCAAAGTGCTGCGCGCCGGTCGAGCTATCTGGTATGCGCCGGACCAGGATTACGGGCGCAAGCAGAGCCTTTTCGTGCCATGGTTCGGCATTAATGCAGCGACCGTGACGGCTACTACCAAATTTGCCCGCCTGGGCAGGGCGCGTGTCGTGCCGTATACGCAAGAGCGTCTTGCCGATGGCTCCGGCTATAGGCTGACGATTCACGCGCCGCTGGAAGATTTTCCCGGTGAAAGCGAAGAGGCCGATTGTCGACGCATCAACGAGTGGGTCGAGGACGCGGTACGGCAGCGTCCCGAGCAATACCTGTGGGCCCACCGTCGCTTCAAGACGCGTCCGGTGGGAGAGCCCAGTCTTTATCGCAAGCTGCCGAAAAAGCCCATCACTCCGTAAGTGTGCCGTCGCGAAAATCGCGCAAAGCCTGTTCGATCTCTTCCCGGCTGTTCATCACAAAGGGGCCGTACTGGACGATCGGCTCGCCAATCGGCCGACCGGCTAGTAGCAAAACTCGTGCGCCACTGCTGGACGTCAGCTGCAGCTCGCCGTGCTCGGAGAGTCTGGCGAGCTGATTGCGGGCGATGGTTTGTCCGGCAACCGTTAGCTCACCTTCAAACACATAGAGCATCAGCCGATGCCCATCGGCAATCCTCGGGCTGATACTCGTGCCGGCGGGCATGTGCAGATCGAAGAGTTGCGGCTGGGTGTCTGGTCGTTGCACTGCGCCTGGCTGCTCGATGCCTTCAGCCTGGAAGCGCCCGGCGATAACCACGACATCGATGCCGCTCGGCAGGCTAGCGCGCGGAATTTCCACTGGTGCGAAGTCCCGGTAGTCCGGATCGTCCATCTTGCTTTTTGCCGGTAGGTTGAGCCACAGCTGAAAGCCGCGCATCACGCCGCGTTCCTGCTGCGGCATTTCACTGTGAACCACGCCGCGCGCCGCAGTCATCCATTGCACGCCGCCGCTTTCGAGCAAACCGACGTTACCCAAGTGGTCTTCGTGGCGCATGCGGCCCTCGATCATGTAGGTGATCGTTTCGAAGCCGCGATGCGGGTGCGGCGGGAAGCCGGCGATGTACTCATCCGGGTTATCCGAGCCGAACTCGTCGAGCATCAGAAAGGGATCGAATCGCTCCGGCGCAGCGCCGCCAAACAGGCGGGTCAGGCTGACACCGGCACCGTCAGAGGTGGCGCGACCGGTGCTGATTGCGAGAATTTCACGTATGGACATGACAGGTCACTCCGCTGCTGATTGAGCGAAGATTACCGCTCACTAGCCGATCGAAAGATGCGAAATTCCTGTGCTTCCAATCGAAGCATTCGATTACTCCTCGATCTGCAGCTCCCGCGCGCGAGTGTAGACGTAGCGGACTTTTTCGTATTCGAAGGGTGAGTTGAGCTGGCCATAGCGAAGATTCGTGGTGTGGCGGATGTCGATCAGCCTCAGCGCAGTAAGGCCGAACTCGCCGCCGCTGGCGTCGGCGTAGCTGAAATAGTCGACCTGTCGCTCGACGCCGAAGTCCACCACTTGGCCGGTGGTATCCCGCAGATTGGACGGGCCGAGCGCCGGCAGAATCAAATAAGGCCCGTGCGGGACGCCATAAAAGCCCAGCGTCTGACCGAAGTCCTCGTTGTAACGCGGGAGCCCCATCAGAGTGGCCGGATCCCAGATGCCGCCTACACCGAGGATGGTATTGAACAGCAGCCGGGCGGTAGTGTTCATCGCTCGTTCGCCCTTGAGTTGGGCAACGCTGTTGAACAGCGTCGGTATCTCGCCGAGGTTATTAAAGAAGTTGCTCACGCCCGTGCGCACGATCTGCGGGGTGACATAACGGTAGCCGCGTACCACTGGCAGCATCACCCACTGATCCAGACGGTAGTTGAAGTAGTACATGCGTCGGTTCAGCGACTCCCAGGGATCGTAGATATTCAGAGCATCGAAGGTGGCTCGCTCGAACTCATGCTGATCCAGCCCCGGGTTGAATTCGAGATTGCGCAACGGCTGGGTGAAACCGTCCTCATCGGGGATCGGAGTCTGGGCATGGGCGATTCCGCTGGCCAGCAGCAGTGCAAGCAGATAACGTCTAGCAGGCCGTTGAAAAACTACCTGCGTTGGCAATACTGCGTTAAAAGCAGGCTCGGCAAGCCGCTTGCGGCTAACGCGCTTTAGCGCGGCCCGAAAGGGCGAACGAAGTGAGTCATGCTCATTTAGAACACAAAACTCGTACGCGAGCCCGGTCCGCTTCCTCGCCTGTTTTTGCCTTGTCTTGCCTGCCTCGCTAACGTTTTTAAACAGCCTGCTAACCACGGAAGAACTCCAGCATATCTTGGGCGTTGACCCGGTAATTGAGGTTGCCGCAATGGCCTCCGCGTGGGTAAAGCGTCATGCGGTCGCCGAATGTTCGGCGTAGAAAGCCGAGATCGCCGGCGCCAAGAATGATGTCGTCAGCGTTGTGCATGACAGCAATTTTCGGGCTCTCGCGCAGATAATCTTCCAGTGCGTAAAGGCTGACCTGCTCTATTAGCTGTGCCAGGCTGCCGCCGTCCTGTTGCGCACGCCACATCGGGATGAGCTGTTCGGTGATGTAGCAATCGAAGTCGCAGAGTAGCGCACGGCGGAAGAACGGTTCGAGGCTGGTGCCCTCGTCGATCGGGTACTCGGGCGGCACGATCAGTCCGCGTCGGTTGATCAGATCCGAGGTAAAGACAATGTCGGCGGCGGAAAAGCGGAACACCGAGCCAATCAGCATCGCCATCTGTTCGTCGGTCAATCGCAGGGCTGATTGTTGAAAGTCGAACAGCATGGCCTCATCGAGATTGATCGCGCCTTTCTGGCGATAGTAGCGGGTGAGCTTTTCCAGAATGACTTCATAGAAAGTGGTGGTGCTGTCTATCGCCTCGACCTGGGTCTGCACCAGCTTGTCGAGATTGTTGATCGAGGTGTAGAGGTTTACCGGCGGGTTGAGCATCAGCACCCGCTTGAAATTAAAACTCTGTCGGGTCTCGTCGAGCTTGCTAACGAAGGCTGCGTTGAGCGCGCCGAGGCTGTAGCCGGTGAGATTGAATTCGGTTACCGGCAGGTCATGCTGCTGCGCCCGGACCGCCTGCATGACCCGATACAGGTCCTTGGCATCGTCAGGGCTATAGCCAGGGGTGGCGTAGCGCGAGGCGGCAGCAATAAAGTCGAAGCTGGTCGGCGAAGACAGCTGCACAACGTGATAGCCCGCCCCATAAAACAGGCGCTTCAACGATTCGGTCTTTGCCGCTGCGTAGCTTGCGCCAGTGCCCGAGATGATGAACATCAGTGGAGCAGGGCCGGGTTGCCGAGCCAGGCGATAGGTCAACCGTGTCACTGCCCAGAAGTTTTCCGGCAGGATGAACTCGCGTTCGGGGCGCAACCGCAGGCTGTAGTCCGCCTGATCGATGTCGTCGTCGCTGGGTACTTCGGCGCGCAACGCGGCGGGAGTCGTGGCGATCGTCGCTTCGAATGGGTTGCTCAACGGGTAGCCATACTCCTCGACGCTGATATCCGCAGCGTGGGCAGGCATTACGACCAGCGTGAGCAGCGCGGTCAGGGACAGCAGCAATCGCATGTAAGGGATTCTCCGGTGGCGGCTTTGAGTGGCCGAAAAGCTTGGGATGCTTCGAGTTCTGCTGACGATTAGCGTCTCCATGTTCAGCGCCGTTCGCATCGCCCGCGCGTTGATTAAGCTGGGCGCGCTCACAATGGCGGCCCCGTCCATTCCATGTCCGTCGCCGCCGTTAATTGTGCTGCTGCCATCGTCATGGATAGCCGGCAGGTAAATGGGATGGCTTTGCGCTGATATGGAACATTGTTGGGTCGCTTCTTTGCCAAGCCTCCGGCATTCAGGCGATATCAGCAACGTTCCGGCATGGCGGTTAGCCCCGCAGGCGTTGGGGCGGCGCCATTGGCGTTTTGTATGCGCAGCGTAGCGGCTGGTGGCTGTGTCCGCATTGCTTTTCTATAGCGTCGGTTTTGGCGATTTTCGTGTGGTCATCCTGCCCTTTGGCTAGCACGCTCGGCGCAAGCGCGCTAACCATTGACCACAATTAACCCGCCTGGTTGCGTTGAGTGCCAGCCGAGATGGCAAAAAGCCTGTCCATTGTGACTACGGCTCGGACTGCAGCGATTTACGAAACAGGAAGGGCAGGGCGTAGCTACCCGAGTCTGGCCCTGTTCGGCAGTGTCGCCGCTACGAACCGAATCAGGCCTGATGATGCAGCCAGGCATGTGCCGGAATTGCGTCGTGCGGGATCTTACGCTTATCCAGGCGCTGCCAGATCTTCTCGTGAAAATAGAAGCCCACCGAATTACACAGGGGTTCGATCGCCGCCACCAGACCGCCGGCAGCGAGGCTTCCGGTCAAGGCATAAGTCACCGAAAAGGCAATGCAGAAGTGCATCAGGGTGAAGGTTATGGTCTTGGTCATGGGAGGCTCCGAGCATTAATCGAGAATTATTCTCTGTTGCCGTGAAGTCTGGTCCCGCCATGTTGCGGTTGGAAATCGTCGCGCTTGATAGCTGGCATAGGTGTGCTCTATGCCTGCTTTCAAATGCTGCTAGACGTGTCTATTCCGGCCGTTTCGCAAAATAAAAACCAGACTATGGTCGAGTGGTGTTCGGTCTGTCGGGCTCTAAAGTAGCCGCCCTGCCCTCATCAGTGGGCGGAGATCGTGTGGAGACAGTCATTGAATAACGAAAATATTTACCGGCAGATCTATGCCAATCCGCGCTTCCAGGAGCTGGTCACAAAACGCAACCGTTTCGCGTGGCTTCTGTCGGCCGTCATGCTCGGCGTTTATCTTGCCTTCATCCTGCTGATCGCTTTCGAGCCTGCGATTCTCGGTGTCCCACTTGCCGCCGATACCGTTACCACTTGGGGCATTCCGGTGGGCGTCGGTGTGATCTTCATGGCGTTCATTCTCACTGGCGTTTACGTCCAGCGCGCCAATGGCGAGTTTGATCGTATCAACCAAGAAATCCTCAACGAGGCTCAGCAATAATGATTGTGCGTCTATTGACGGCAGCCGCTCTGCTGGCTGCCTCGCCCGTATTGTTAGCCGACGCTCTGACCGGCGACGTGCAGAAGCAGGCGATCAACTACACGGCGATTGCCATGTTCGTTGCGTTCATCGGGTTCACGATGGGTATTACCAAGTGGGCGGCCAAACGCAACACGTCCACCTCCGATTACTACACCGCGGGTGGCAGCATCACCGGTTTTCAGAACGGCCTGGCGATTGCCGGTGACTTCATGTCCGCGGCGTCTTTCCTGGGTATTTCTGCGCTGGTCTACACCAGTGGCTACGATGGTCTGATCTACTCTATCGGCTTCCTGGTGGGCTGGCCGATCATCCTATTCCTGATGGCCGAACGCCTGCGCAACCTGGGCAAATTCACCTTCTCTGACGTGGCGTCCTACCGACTCGGTCAAACCCAGATTCGTATTCTTTCGGCGTTCGGTTCGCTAATCGTGGTTGCTTTTTATCTGATCGCTCAGATGGTCGGCGCCGGCAAGCTGATCCAGTTGCTGTTCGGCCTCGATTACTACGTCGCGGTGGTTCTGGTAGGCGTGCTGATGGTCATGTACGTATTGTTCGGCGGCATGCTGGCGACTACCTGGGTACAGATCATCAAGGCGGTCCTGCTGCTGTCGGGTGCCACTTTCATGGCGATCATGGTGATGAAGGCGGTCAACTTCGACTTCGGCAGCCTGTTCGCCGAGGCCGTGAATATTCATGAGAAGGGCGCAGCGATCATGAGCCCCGGTGGATTGGTTTCCGACCCGATCTCCGCGATCTCTCTCGGTCTGGCGCTGATGTTCGGTACCGCGGGCCTGCCGCACATCCTGATGCGCTTCTTTACCGTCGCTGACGCCAAGGAAGCGCGCAAGAGTGTGTTCTACGCCACCGGGTTCATCGGCTACTTCTACATCCTGACCTTCATCATCGGCTTCGGCGCGATCCTGCTGGTCAGCACCAACCCGGAATTCAAGGACGCAGCGGGCGCCATCGTCGGCGGCACCAACATGGTTGCTATCCACCTGGCCAACGCCGTTGGCGGCAACCTGTTCCTCGGCTTCATTTCCGCCGTGGCCTTCGCGACCATCCTCGCGGTAGTGGCCGGTCTGACCCTGGCGGGCGCCTCGGCGGTTTCCCATGACCTTTATGCCTGCGTTATCAAGAAGGGCAAGGCCAAGGAAGAGGATGAGATGCGCGTCACCAAGATCACCACGCTGAGCCTCGGTGTCGTGGCGATCCTGCTGGGCATCATCTTCGAGAAGCAGAACATCGCATTCATGGTGGGTCTGGCGTTCTCCATCGCGGCCAGCTGCAACTTCCCGGTGCTGTTCCTTTCCATGTATTGGAAGGGGTTGAGTACCCGCGGAGCGTTGATCGGTGGCTCGCTGGGCCTGGCGACCGCGCTGATCCTGACCATCATCAGCCCGACCGTATGGGTCGATGTATTCGGCTATGCCGAGGCCATCTTCCCCTACAAATACCCGGCGCTGTTCTCGATGATCGTCGCATTCGTGGGGATCTGGTTCTTCTCGGTCACCGACAAATCCAAGGCGGCGGGGCTTGAGCGCGAGCGTTTCTTCTCGCAGTTCGTGCGGTCCCAGACCGGTCTGGGTTCCAGTGGCGCGGTAGCTCACTGATAGCTGATCGAGCATCGAACGAAGGGCAGCCCACGGGCTGCCCTTCGTCGTTTTCGGCACTGGCGAAGACGCTCTGGGGTGAATGTCGGTGGCGTCAATCGGGCGCGGAACATGCCCGTCATTCAGCATTTCGATAGAGGCCGGAGCGGGCGCCCGCTTTCGCTAGACTCGGTGCAACCCAACGAACAAAAGGTTACAAACGATGCAAAATCGCATGATGGTCACTGGCGCCGGTTCCGGTCTGGGTCGTGAAATCGCACTGCGCTGGGCGCGGGAAGGTTGGCAACTGGCACTCTCAGATGTCAACGAGGCGGGTCTGGTCGAAACCTTGAAAATGGTCCGTGAAGCGGGCGGCGATGGCTTCACCCAGCGCTGCGACGTGCGTGACTACAGCCAACTGACGGCGCTGGCTCAGGCCTGTGAGACCAAGCTCGGCGGCATCGACGTGGTAGTCAACAATGCTGGTGTTGCGTCCGGCGGCTTCTTCGAAGAGCTCTCGCTGGAAGACTGGGATTGGCAGATCGCGATCAACCTGATGGGCGTGGTCAAGGGCTGCAAAGCCTTTCTGCCGCTGGTTCAGAAAAGCCAGGGCAAGATCATCAACATCGCTTCCATGGCGGCGCTGATGCAGGCGCCGGGAATGAGCAACTACAACGTGGCCAAGGCCGGTGTGGTTGCGCTGTCGGAGAGTTTGCTGGTCGAGTTGAAGCAGCAGGAAGTGGGCGTCCACGTGGTTTGTCCGTCGTTCTTCCAGACCAACCTGATGGACTCCTACCGGGGGCCGACGCCAAACATGAAGGCGCAGATCAGCAAGCTGCTCGAGGCATCGCCGATCACAGCCGCAGACATTGCCGACTACACCTACCGGCAGGTTGCTGAAGGGGTATTCATGATCCTGCCGCACGATGAAGGGCGCATGGCCTGGAAAATCAAGCAGCAGAACCCGCAGGCGATCTACGACGAGATGGCCATGCTGGCGGAGAAGAAGCGCAGCAAGAGCAAAACCTGACTGGTGAGTCCATGAGGCTTGCCCGAGCGGTGGGGCGGGGGTAGGGTTGCCAGTCCGCTCCGCTCGTAACCTCATGGATTAACAGTGAAAAACCCATCCCGCTGGCTACTCATGCTGGCTCTGGTGCTTGCCGCCATCAATCTTCGTCCCGGTATCACTTCCTTTGCGCCCCTGATCGAACGGATTGCCGAAGAGCTGAGCCTCAGCCGAGGCCTGATCAGCCTGACGACTGCCTTGCCAGTTCTGCTGATGGGGTTGCTGGCACCGCTGGCGCCGCGGCTGGCCGTGCGTTTCGGCTTGGAGCGGACCATTGCCCTGTGCCTCGGTTTGATCGGTCTGGCCCTGGCGCTGCGACTGCTTGGCGATAACGCGCCGGTATTGATCATTACCGCGGCCATGGTCGGTGCCGGTATCGCCGTCGCCGGGCCGTTGCTGTCGGGCTTCATCAAGCGCCACTTCCTTGATCGTATGGGCAAGACCGCCGCGTTCTATTCGCTGAGCATGGCGGTGGGAGGCACCATCGGAGTAGTGCTGACCGCACCGGCGACGGAGTTACTGGATCAGCGCTGGACTTGGGGGCTGGCGCTTTGGGCGATCCCGGCCGTACTGGCATTGGTAATCTGGTGGCGGTTGCCGAATCAGCCGGAACCGGCCGTCGAACACCGCGCTGGATTGCCTTGGGGCGAGCCGCGGGCTTGGCTGGTAAGCATCTACTTCGCGCTGCAGGCCGGGCTGTTTTATGCCCTGGCGACCTGGCTGGTGGCGCGCTACCACGAGGCCGGCTTCAGCCTGCTGCAAAGCAATGCATTCTTCAGTGGCTTTATGCTGATCGGTTTGCCGAGCGCCTTCGCCATGCCCTGGCTGGCCCAGCGCTTCGGCAAGCGGCACCTGCTGATGGCCTGTTGCGGCGTGCTGGCAACGGCTTGCTTGTTGATGATCGCCTGGGTTCCGCAGGTCCAGCCGTTGGTGGTCTGTATGCTGTTGGGCGTGGCCTTAAACGGTACCTTTTCCATGTCGCTGGTGCTGCCAATGTATGAAGCAAGCACGCCGCTGGCGGTGAGTCGCCTGACTGCGATGATGCTCTGCACCGGCTATTGCCTGGCGTGCTTCACTCCGGTGCTGACAGGGTTGGGCCGAGATATAGCAGGGGATTACCGCTGGCCCTTCCTGGTGTTGGCGACCATGTCGGCGGTGATGTCGATCCTTGCCTTGCGCCTGGCTCCGCGGCGCGCCCCGGCTACGGTACCCACGGCCTGACGAGGCGATTGCAGTCGCGCGGTGTGGCCTGCGTCACCACTGCGCAGCACAAAGGTGGCCATGTCGGCACCGGTGCTGGAACGCAGCGCGTAATTGGTTGAACATGTCGGGCTTTCGCCTGGGAGTGACCTGTGGAGCCGGAATCCATCGTCTACGGCAGCATCCGTGACTGGCCATCAGCCGACGCCGCGCAGTGCCGGCTGCGCCGCGCAGTCAACCGCCGTGCGCTGGACAATCTGCCGCAAGGGGAGGGCTGGCCCTTCATTGGCCGGGACATGTTTTCATGCAGCGCGGACGAGGGTGTGTATCAGACGCAGGTGATCCACTTCGGTGCCAGCTATCGCGCGGTGGAATACGAGTGGGCGCTGTGGGTACGCCATTTCGAGGCGCTGCTCGATGAGCTCTACTGGACCAGCGCAGTGGTTCATCTGGAGACCGAGCTCAACGGTACCCATACCTTTCGCTGGGAGACCGAAAGCGGTTCGCACAGCCCTCACCAGCGTGATCTCCGAATGCGTTGCGCGTGGGAGCGCGACGGTGGCGTGTTGGGCTGAGGCCCGGTTCCCCGAGACTTAGTCTTCCAACCATTCCTTCGGCACGTCGCGCCTGAGCGCCAGCTGGCATTGCTGGTGATCTGCATCGAAGACGATCACGGCCGTACCCTTGCTCAAGGCCTGGCGCACTCGCTCGACACGGGTTTCCAGCGGCGTCTCGTCACCGTTGTCGGTTCCGTCGCGGGTAACGAAGTCTTCGATGAGTCGGGTGAGTGTGCCGGGTTCTAGCTGGTCGTGAGGGATGAGCATGGATTCACATCAGGTGGGATGGCGCAGGTCGGGTTCTGTGATCGGGGCGCGGAGAAAACGATCCAGGCAAGCATACAGCTGCTCGCTATCCAATGGCTTGCCGATGAAATCATCCATTCCCGCATCGCTGCCTTGCTGGCGGTGATCTTCGAGGACATGCGCGGTGAGGGCGACGATCGGCACCGGCGTGAGCCCCTGTTCGGCTTCGAGGCGGCGAATCTGCCGGCTCGCCTCGAAACCGTCGAGCTCCGGCATTTCGCAGTCCATCAGAATCAGCTCAATGGCAGACGGATTCTCGCTGTAAGCCGCGACGGCCCGACGACCGTTCTCTGCGACCACGACTTCATAGCCCCGTTTGCGCAGCAGGCTCGAAACCACCATCTGGCTGACCGGGTTGTCCTCGGCGGTGAGGATGCACGGCCTGGATATCGTAAGGTCGTTGCCTTCGGTCCCAGTCGCATCGGCGTGCGCTGTACGGATCGGCTGATAGAGCCGATGCAGCGCATCGCGTAGCGGGCCGAGCAGCAATGGCAACGGTAGGCTGGCCAGGCGCAAGGTGGGTGACAACACCGGATACTCGCTCTGCGGCGGGTAAAGAAGCATCACACGTTGGTTCGGTTCGAGCTGGTTGCTCAGCGCGCTCAGCCAGTCCTGCGGCTTGCCAGGCCATGGCGTCATGACGACTAACAGCGGAGCTGTGGCGTGGTCGTCGAGGTAGTGTGGCAGTCGTTGCGGCTCTTCGCAGCGCACCACCCGCATCCCCCAGCGTGTCAGCAGATTGCTCATGGCATCCAACGCATGGATATCCTGGGAGGCGATCACCGCGGGGCGACCTTCGAGCAGCGCCGTGAGCGGGTCATGGTTGCCGCCTGCACCGCGCAGCGGAATATCGAAGCTGAAGCGGCTACCTTGACCCGCCGTGCTCTGCACATCGATCTGGCCGCCCATCATTTCCACCAGTTCCTTGCTGATTACCAGCCCCAGACCGCTGCCGCCATAGCGCCGCGTGGTGCTGGAATCCCCCTGGGCAAAGGACACGAACAGCTGGGCGAGCACCTCGGCACGCATGCCTATGCCGCTATCGGTAATCGAGAACACCAAACGTCGTGCGTCGGCCGGCCCCTGGCAATCGACCTCCAGCATGACGCAGCCGCTCTCGGTGAACTTCAGCGCGTTGCTCAGCAGGTTCAGCAGGACCTGCTTGAGCCGGGTCGGATCGCCGCTTACCCGCCGCGGCACGCCTGGGGCAAGGCTGACATGCAATCTGAGTTGCTTTTCCAATGCCTGGGCTGTGAACAGGCTGACAGCCTCGGATACCAGTGCTTCAAGATCTAATTCGATGTCTTCCAACACCAATTTGCCAGCGCCGATCCGTGCATAGTCGAGAATGTCGTTGATGACCGACATCAGCGAGGAGCTGGAACTAGAGATGGTGTCGAGGTAGAAGCGTTGATTGCGATCCAGCGGCGTTTCGCGCAGCAATTGCAGCATGCCCAACACGCCGTTGAGCGGCGTGCGGATCTCGTGGCTCATCTTCGCCAGGAAGCGACTTTTGGCCTGATTCTCGCTTTCGGCTCGCTCGGCTGCCTGACGCGAACGGAAGCCTTCTTCCTTGAGCAGGTTAATGCGGTCGGCAAGGCCGATGGATAGGGTGATCAGCTCGAAGGCGATGCCGATCTTCACGATCGAAGCGCCATACAAACCGAGCAGATTGACGCCCAGGGAACCGGCCGTGACGATCGCGAAAGTTGCCAGCAGTACGCCCCATGCCAGCGTGTAGTAGAGCCCATAGCGAACCCCGCGCCGCCAGACGAAGGCACCGGTCAGCAATAGCCCTATGGAGGTGCTGATTACCATGACGCTGGCCAGAATGCTCCAAACCTGCAACTCCAGGACCAGCCCGGACAGGAGCGCGCCGAGGGATATCAGCAGCGCCACACGCAGCGCGAAATCAAGTCGTGGAAAGTATTCGCGGGTATGCAGGAAGTGGCGGCTGAATTGTATCGAGACCAGGCAATGGCTCAGCATCAGGGCGTAGATGCCCACAGCCACCACGCCGCCGACATCGGAGAGCCACTTGACCAGCATGCCGTCGAAGCTGAGCGCGAATAGCCCGACATTGAGGTTGTAGATCAGGTACCAGAAGTAAGCGGGTTCACGAAGCGACAGGAACAGGAAGAGGTTGTAACAGAACATCGCGAAGAGCACGCCGTAGAAGGCTCCCGCGAAACCCATCGAATCTTCCATGGCGGCAGCGTTTGCCCCGTAGCTGCTGAAGTACAACGGGACATACAGGGTGCTGGTGCTCTTCACCCGCAGTAGCAGCGTCGAGGTGCCGGGTTCCAGGTCGACAGGAAACCAGAAGTTGCTGACCTTGACCGCTCGTTCATCGAAGGGATAGCTATCGCCGGTTTGCTGCCGAACGACACGGCCGTCCGGGTGCTGCAGATACAGCTCGATGTGGTCGAGCAACGGATAGTTGATCTCGATGAAGCCGCCGATGGATTTGGTCAGCTGATTATTCAGGTCTACCCGAAACCACCAGACGGCGTCGTTCTTGCCTTTGTTGGCATGCACCCCAGTGACCGGCTCGAAGGTTTTTTCCGGAAGGCCGAACACTTCGGCGACGCTCAGCTCGGCGGCAGGATCGCGAAGGAAATAGGTCCAGCTGCCAAGCGATTGGCGGAAATCCTCCGAATTCACCGGTACGGGGTTGAACGCCCAGACCTGGGCGGACAGGCAGTACAGGAAAATGGCCAGGCAAAGACGCGGCAGCATGTTAGAACCCGGATCGTGCAAAGTCGCAGGCGGATCAAGCGGAACAGCGTAATCACGGACTGTGCGCGGTTTTCAGTTACGCGAATGGCAAGCCAGGTTCGCCTGATGCCTGGCGTGGCCAGGCAATCCATAGATTTCAGATACTTGCGACTTTGCCCGGATCGAGGCCGCCTCGCAATCAGCAAATGCGTCAACTTGGCGGCACATCATGAAACGCGAAGCTCAATCAGCCGAATCATCGGTTTGCTTGTGAAGAATCGAATCGACCGGCGGTACACGGGTGTCATTCTCCATCTGGGTCTCGTGTTCGAGCTGATGGCTGAAGCTTTCGAGTGAACCTTTGCCGACGTGGGCGTCGCTGGCGAATACCGGAGGGCTGAGCAGGTAGGCGCAAACCAGGCGGCTCATCGCCGCGAGGCTGTCGATGTGAGTTCGCTCATAGCCATGAGTGGCGTCGCAGCCGAACGCCAAGAGTGCGGTGCGGATATCGTGGCCGGCGGCGATCGCCGATTGTGCGTCGCTGTGGTAGTAGCGGAACAGGTCGCGACGCACCGGTATCTCATGACCGTCGGCCAGCTTGATCAAGTGTCGCGACAGATGAAAGTCGTAGGGGCCGCCGGAGTCTTGCATCGCGACCGTGACCGCATGCTCGCTGGATTCCTGGCCCTTGGCGGTCGGTGCGATATCGATGCCGACGAATTCGCTGACATC
Source organism: Stutzerimonas sp. (assembly GCF_982611455.1). NCBI lineage: Bacteria > Pseudomonadati > Pseudomonadota > Gammaproteobacteria > Pseudomonadales > Pseudomonadaceae > Stutzerimonas > Stutzerimonas sp. Next base: position 63,382 of record NZ_CEXBBO010000015.1, on the reverse strand, counting down.
CCACGGCAGCGCGCCCGCCGCGCCAGAACCGGTCTCTTCGGTAATGGTGAACAGGGGATGGCAGTCGATCGGCAGTTCATGGCCGCTCTCGACCACGGCCTTCAGTGCGGCCAACAGTGCCGCGACGCCGGCCTTGTCATCCAGGTGACGTGCGCTGATATAACCGCTATCGGTGAACTCCGGCATCGGATCGAAGGCGACGACATCGCCCACGTTGATCCCCAGCGCAACGGTATCGGCGCGGCAGGTGGTGCAGGCATCCAGACGCAGCTCGACATGGTCCCAACTGATCGGCATCTCGTCGACTGCCGTATTGAATGCATGCCCGGAGGCGAGCAACGGCAATACGCTGCCGCGAATCACGCCGGTATCGGTAAAGACGCTGACACGGCTGCCTTCGGCGAAGCGGCTCGACCAGCAGCCGACCGGTGACAGTCCAAGACGACCCGTTTCATGAATCTCGCGCACGCTGGCGCCAATGGTGTCCAGGTGCGCTGCGATCGCGCGATCAGGGCTGTCCTGGCGGCCTTTCAACGTGGCGCGGATGGTGCCGCGGCGGGTCAGCTCGAAAGGCACGCCCAGTTCGTTCAGGCGCTCGGCAACATAACGAACGATGGTGTCGGTGAAGCCGGTGGGGCTGGGAATGGCGAGCGTTTCCAGCAGCACGCGTTGCAAGTAGTTGAGATCGGGTTCGGGAAGCTTTGCAGTCATGGTCACTCCTTGGGACAGGTGATGGCTGCCGCCGTGCGTTCAAATGAATGCGAGCTTGTGGTGCCGCAAGCGGGCTGGCGCAGCATGAGGCGACGCAGGGCGCCGCCGTGGTGCGTTCTGTCTAATGGGTGTTGTGGCTTAGCGGGAACAGTAGGTCGATGAAGCGCTCCGCGGTGGGCTGCGGATGATGGTTGGCCAGGCCGACACGCTCGTTGGCTTCTATAAAGACGTACTCCGGCTGGTCTGCGGCCGGCACCAGCAAGTCCAGGCCGACCACCGGAATGTCCAGCGCGCGCGACGCGCGAACCGCCGCATCGATCAGCTCGGGATGCAACTGATCGGTTACGTCGTCGAGCGTCCCACCGGTATGCAGGTTGGCGGTACGTCGGACCGCGAGATATTGTCCGCGAGGCAGGACACTGTCGTAATCGAAACCGGCGTCTTCGATGCAGCGCTGGGTTTCCTTGTCCATCGGAATGCGACTTTCGCCGCCTGTGGCGGCCTGGCGTCGACGGCTCTGGGCTTCGATCAGCTTGCGAATGCTGTGATTGCCGTCACCGGCGACTTCGGCCGGGCGGCGGATGGCAGCGGCGACGACTTCATAGCCGATCACCACGATGCGCAGATCGAGCCCGGGATGGTAGCTCTCGAGCAGCACGCGCTGGTCGAACTGACGTGCACGGGTGATGGCTTCTTCGACGTCTTCGATGCTACGCAAGTCCACCGATACGCCGTGGCCCTGTTCGCCATCTACCGGCTTGACCACCACGCTGCCATGCTCCGCGAGAAACGCTGCGTTATCTTCAGGTGAACCCGCCAGTCGTTGGGTCGGCAGTTTGAGTCCCGCTCTGGCGAGGGTACGGTGGGTCAGGCATTTATCCTGGCACAGAGTCATGCTCACGGCCGAGGTCAGGTCCGACAAAGACTCGCGGCAGCGCACCCGTCGGCCGCCTTGGGTAAGCGTGAACAGGCCGGCCTCGGCATCGTCGATGTTGATCTCGATGCCGCGTCGCCGGGCCTCGTCGACGATGATCTTGGCGTAGGGATTCAGTTCGGCTTCAGGCCCGGGGCCAAGAAACAGTGATTGATTGATGGTGTTCTTGCGCTTGACGGTGAAGGTTTGCAGATCGCGGAAACCGAGCTTGGCGTAGAGCGCCTTGGCTTGCTTGTTGTCATGCAGCACCGACAGATCGAGATAAGCCAGACCACGGCCCATGTAATGCTCAATCAGATGGCGAACCAGTGCTTCACCCACGCCGGGGCGGGTGCAACTCGGCGCCACCGCCAGACACCAGAGGCTCGAACCGTTCTCCGGATCGTTGAAAGCCTTGTGATGATTGATACCCATGACGCTGCCGATGATCTGCCCCGCGTCGTCATCCTCGGCCAGCCAGTAGACCGGTCCGCCTTCCTCGCGGGGTGTGCAAAGCTCGGGATTGACCGGCAGCATGCCGCGCGACTGGTACAGGCAATTGATCGCTTTCCAGTCAGCCTCGCTCTGCGCTCGACGAATGCCGAAGCCGCGAAAGCTACGGCGGGCGGGGCGATAATCGGTAAACCAGATACGCGACGTATCGGACGGATCGAGGAACAACTGTTGTGGCGCATACGCAAGCACCTGATGCGGTGCAGCGACGTAGAGGGCGATATCGCGCTCTCCGGCCTGTTCATGAAGCAGATCGGCGGCGAGATCCGCAGGATCTGAATAGGTATGACCGATCAGGATGCGGCCCCAGCCACAATGCAGCGTTACGGGTGCCTGAGGTTCTTCTTGGCCATCCTCGGCGAGTCGCTGTTGCAGGCGTTCGTAAGTAGGTGTTTGTCCCCGCAACAATCGCTGTCCGTAAGCTTGAGACTTCTGCATGGTGTTTTCCTTGGGGCTTGTCATGACGGCACGGGGAACAGGCGGAGCACAGGTGTCCGCATGAATCAGGCACCGTCATGATCGGGTGCTTATAGGCCTTGTTCGCTCAACCATAGGTTGACTGCCGCCAGCTGCCACAGTTTCGAGCCGCGCAGCGGTGTCAACTGACCCTCGGGATCGTTGAGCAGCTTGTCGAGCATTGCCGGGTTGTACAAGCCGCGATCCTGGCTCGGGTCCGTCAGCAGTTCACGTACCCAGTTCAGGGTGTTGCCCTGCAAATGCTTGAGTCCCGGAACCGGGAAATACCCTTTCGGCCGATCGATTACCGCCGCGGGTATCACCTTGCGCGCCGCCTCCTTGAGCACGTACTTGCCGCCATCCGGCAGCTTGTACTTGGCCGGAATGCGCGCCGACAGTTCCGCCACGTTGTGGTCGAGGAACGGCACCCGCGCTTCCAGGCCCCAGGCCATGGTCATGTTGTCGACGCGCTTGACCGGGTCGTCCACCAGCATCACCGTGCTATCGATCCGCAGGGCTTTGTCGACCGCTGCGTCGGCGCCCGGTTGCGCAAAGTGTTGGCGTACGAAGTCGCCGGAGAAGTCGCCCTTGACCCATTGCTGCTGCATGGTCTCGGCATACTCCTCGTAGCTGCGATCACGGAACGCCGCCAGGTAAGCCGCGACCGGATCCTGCGCGCCATCGACCTGCGGATACCAGTGATAGCCGGCGAACAGCTCGTCGGCGCCCTGGCCGCTCTGCACCACCTTGCAATGCTTGGAGACCTCGCGCGATAGGAGATAGAAGGCGATGCAGTCGTGGCTGACCATCGGCTCGCTCATGGCCTGGAAGGCCGCAGGCAGCTGCTCGAGGATTTCCTTTTCCTGGATGCGCAGCTGGTGATGGCGGGTCTGGTAGTGGTTGGCGATCAGGTCGGAATACTTGAACTCGTCACCGCGTTCGCCACCGGCATCCTCGAAGCCGATTGAGAAGGTCAGCAGATTATCCGCCGCGCCGGCTTCGCGCAGCAGGCCGACCAGCAGGCTGGAATCGACGCCACCGGACAGCAGTACGCCGACATCGACCGCCGCGCGTTGGCGCAGGGCGACGGACTCGCGCAGGGTCGTCAGGGTGCGCTCTTGCCAGTCCTCGAAGCTGTATCGCTGTTCTTCTTCCGAAGCGCCGAACTCCAGCGCCCACCAGCGATGTTGACTCGCCTTGCCGGTGGCGTCGACGCGCATGAAGGTGCCCGGCGGCAGTTTTTCGATACCGGCGATCAACGTGTCCGGCGCCGGCACAACGGCGTGGAAGCTCATGTAGTGATTGAGCGCCACCGGGTTCAGCACGCCGGCAATATCGCCGCCCTTGAGCAGCGCCGGCAATGTCGAGGCGAAGCGAAGGCGTTCACCGTTTCGAGACAGATACAGCGGCTTGATGCCCAGGCGGTCTCGCGCGATGAACAGCTCCTGCACGTCGCGCTGCCAGATGGCGAAGGCGAACATGCCATTCAGGCGCGGCAGTAAGGCTTCGCCCCAGGCATGAAAACCCTTGAGCAACACCTCGGTATCGCCGCCGGAGAAGAAGCTGTAGCCCAGCGCTTCGAGCTCGGCGCGCAATTCGGGGTAGTTATAGATGGCGCCGTTGAAGACCATCGAAAGGCCCAGCGCCGAATCGATCATCGGCTGGCCCGAGGCCTCGCAGAGATCCATGATTTTCAGGCGTCTATGACCAAGCGCGAGGGGGCCTTGGCTATTGAAGCCGCAGGCGTCCGGGCCACGAGACGTCAGATGTTGGGTGATACGTTCAACGGCGGCCAGATTGGCCGGTTGATTATCGAAGCGAAGTTCGCCAGCTATGCCACACATAAGATCCTTACCGGTATTGCCGTTGGGGAGTGTGACTGACGCGCGGATCGCGAAGTTCAGGTTTTCAGACCAGCGTGCGCCGCTCTGGGGCGCTGCATACGGGTGTTGCTTGGGCGCTGCCAGCGCTGCCTGAATCGCATCCTGTGAGGTCAGTCGAGTTTTACAGGAAAACAAATGAATGCTTTCATGTCAAACCGTACTCTTATCGTAAATTGTGGCTTATGGGTAACAAGATTATTTCAGCTGAAAGTAATTCAGTCGCTATGGCGACACTTGAGCTATCGCTCTTCCAGGCCCTTCGGCGGCTGCAGCAGGATGCAGAAGTCCATGCCAAGCGGCTTGCGCGCTACGGTGGGTTGAGCCCAGTGCAATTGATGGTCCTTCAAGTGTTGGCTCGCGAAGGTCAGCTCACCGCCAGTGCGCTGAGCAAGCGCGTCAGCCTGACTGCCGCGACCTTGTCCGGCCAACTTGATCGGCTCGCTGAGCGTGGCTTGCTGCTTCGCCAGCGCGACGACCAGGATCGGCGCCGCCAGTGGTTGCTACTGACAGCGGAGGGCAGGGCGCTGCAACAACAGGCACCCTCGTTGTTGCCGCCGGAGTTCGTTACGCGGTTTGCCGCCTTGCCTGAATGGGAGCGTCACGGGATCACCGCGGCGCTGCTACGCGCCGCTTCGATATGTGGATCGATGGAATAGGCGAAAGGCCCCGTACCTGCTAAAGACGGAACCCCTCGGCGATGTGTTCGGCCAGGGTCTCGCTGACCCGTGATCGGTTCCGCTCGCTGCGCAGCAGAACGATACTGCTCATCGGCAGTTCGGGCATTCCTTCAGCCTCTCCAAGCTGGCGTAAGTCCGACGGCACCAGGCTCTGCAATTGGGCGGTCACCGCCAGGCCGGCACCGACGATGGCCATCAGCGCCGACAGGCTCGGGCTGGTATAGGCGACTCGATAAGGCATATCCAGACCGTCCAGGGCATTACACGCCCAGGCGCGGCAGAAACAGTCGGTATTGAACATCGCCAGTGGTAGCGGCCGTTGTTCATGCACGTTGAATCCCGCTGCTTCGGTCCACACGATGCGTTCCCGGCGCAGCAGTTGGCCAATCTCGGTGCCTGGCTCGCGAGTCACTATGGACAGGTCCAAATCGCTGCGTTGCAGCAACTGGTAAGACGGCTCGCAGTGCACCTCCACCTGGACCAGCGGATAGGCCTGGGCGAAGCGCGAAAGAATGCCCGGTAGAAACCGCATGACGTAATCATCCGGTGTGCCGATGCGTACCGATCCGGTCATATGCGGCTCACGCAACGTGGTCAGGACTTCGCCATGCAGCTTGAGGATTCTTCGGGCATAGCCAAGCAGCACTTGACCCTCCGCCGTTAGCCGGACCTGGCGCCCGTCACGCTCGAATAGCGTCCGTTGCAGCACGTCGTCTTCGAGACGCTTCATCTGCATGCTTATGGCTGACTGGGTGCGATTGACGGCATCGGCCGCACGGGTGAAACCGCCGTAATCTGCAATGGCAACGAAGCTGCGTAGCAGTTCGGCATCGATACTAGGATAGTTGGCCATTGATCAATCTCCGAGATGTATGCCATCAGAAACATTCGTTGGATTGATCTTAATCCCAGCAGGAAACTGGCGCCATCCAAAAGGAGGTGCGTCAGATGAAAAGCCATGCTGAGGTTTTGAAAGTTCGCCACCTGCGTTACGCCGATGGCGTCTCGCTTACCACGCTTTTGCGCGCATCCTGGCAACAAGTGCGCCGCTGGCACGCCCTGTATCGCCAGCGGCAGCAGCTCGCCTCGTTGAGTGACGGCATGCTCAAGGATATCGGGCTGAGCCGAGCCGATATCGAAACGGAATCGAACCGCCCCTTCTGGGACGACCCCGCGCGCCGTGGCTGATTGCTAAGTGGTCGGCGCTCGCCCGAATTCTGGCTCACGGCGGCGGCGACATCGATTCAATTGGTTCGGCGAATGACTTTGCGCAGCAGGAATCGGTTCGGGTGACAGGCCTCGGCGATAGCACGTGGTACGGGTAGCGGCTCGCCATCGAGCCAGGCGGCCAGCAGTTCGCCCGCAAGCGGCGTGGTAATCAGACCGCGCGAGCCGTGAGCGGTATTGACGTACAGCCCATCCAGCCAAGGGCAGGGCATGTCGGGTACTTGACGCGCATCCTTACCCAACACCGCATAGGCCTCGGCGAACTCCGCAGCATCTGCCAACGGGCCGATGATCGGTAGGTAGTCGGGGCTGGTGCAACGGAAGGCGACGCGCCCATGCATGTCACCGATCAGGCGTGTGTCGGCCTGCAGGCGCTGATACAGATCAGCTGAAACCTCTTCGAGCATGTCTAGGTTGGAGCGGTGTTCCGCTTCGCTAGGTGCCGGGTCGTTAGTGGCGAAATTGAAGCTCGCGCCAAGCGTATGCAGACCGTCGTGCGGCGGGGCGACATAGCCCTTGGCGCACACGACGGTGCGCAACGCAGCACTTCGCTCGGTGGCCGGCAATCCGGTGATCTGGCCGCGGATACGCTTGAGCGGCAGCCAAGCGCTCTGGCTGAATCGTGCGGCATCCGCCGCACCGGCGAGCACCACCACTGGCGCTTCAGCCAGCACCTCGTGACCGTCCAGCGCCTGCCAGTGATCACCTACACGACGCAGCTCGACAGGCTGTTGATGCCGGATCAGTTCGATGGCGGGATGCTCGACCAGCCAGCGGCACAGTGCAGGCGGATGTACCCAGCCGGCGTCGGGATAGAACAGGCCGCCATTGGCCAGTGCAACGCCAGCCAATTGCTCGGCCTGGGCGCGATCCACAGCACGCAGCAGACTGGGTGTATAGGCGCTGGCGAGTTCGTCGTGGCGCGCGGCCTCCTTGTCATCGAATGCAATCTGCAACACGCCGCAGGCGTCCCAGTCCCGTCCTTGTTGCAGGTGGCTTAGCAGTCGGCGGGTATAGCCGAAGCCGCTGACCACCAACTGTGAGAGTGCCGTGCCGTGCGCCGACAGCTTGAGATAAAGCACACCCTGGGAATTGCCGGAAGCCTCCTGGGCGACATCGCCGTGCCGCTCGAGCATTGTCACCTGCCAGCCACGTGCCGCCAGGCTCGCTGCGCTCGCGCAACCGGCCAGCCCCGCACCTATTACCAGTGCCTTGCGTTGCGTCGGTTTGAACGCCGGTCGGGCGAACCAGGGTTTGGGCTGTTGCGCAACTTGTCCGAGAGAGCGCGCTTGCAGGCTTTCCCATTTTTGGCCAAAACCAGGAATGCGCTTGACCTCGAATCCAGCCTCCTTCAACGCACGTCGCACCGAGCCAACGCTGGTAAAGGTCGCCAGGGTTGCGTCCGCAGCCGACAGCCGCGCCAACTGGTCAAACACTTCCGGCTGCCACATGTCCGGGTTCTTTGCCGGGGCGAAGCCGTCGAGAAACCAGGCATTCACTTGCGCGTCGAGGTTGCTCATGCAGTCGAGCACATCGCCGATGAGCAGTGTCAGCACTACGCGTCCGAACCGAAACTGCTGAAAACCAGGATTCACCGCCACGTATTGATCGAGCAACTGCTGCGCCTGGCCCTGTAGCTCAGGCCATAGCGTCAATACGCGCTGCAGATCGTCACGGGTCAGAGGATGCTTTTCGACACTGACGAAGTGCAAGCCGGTATCCAAGGGTGCGGTGCGCTCGAACAGCGCCCATGCGCAGAGAAAGTTCAGCCCGGTGCCAAATCCGGTTTCGCCGATCACCAGCCGCTCTCCAGCCGACAGCGCGGCAAAACGCTCGGCGAGCGCGTTCGGTTGGAGGAATACATGAGCGGTTTCGGCCATGCCCGAGCTGCGGGAAAAGTAGACGTCACCGTACAGGCGTGATTGCGGCTGGCCGTTCGCGTCCCAGTCGAGCTCGGCGTGCTGAAAACCGGTGGAGGAGTGGGCGGGCATCGTGCGCATCCAGGAACGAAAAGACCCGATTCTAACAGCCGTGCGAAACCTGCCGCGGGCGTGCTTTGTCGCATCAACATGCCTGCTAGGTTTAGAGCAATCTTGATTCTGGAGAACGCGATGTTCGAATCCGCCGAAATCGGCCACACTATTGACAACGCGACCTACGACGCTGAGGTCCCCGCCATACGCGAGGCATTGCTGCAGGCGCAGTATCGGCTTCGCGCACAGGCGCGCTTCCCGGTGCTCATTCTGATCAACGGCATCGAAGGTGCGGGCAAGGGCGAGACGATCAAATTGCTCAGCGAATGGATGGACCCGCGGCTGATTCGCGTCGACAGCTTCGATGTGCCCACCGATGAAGAACTCTCGCACCCACCCGCCTGGCGGTACTGGCGACGTTTGCCGCCAAAGGGCCAGACCGGCATCTTCTTCGGCAACTGGTACAGCAAGATGCTTGAGGATCGTGTGCACGGCCGCATCAAGAAGGCCGACCTGGAGCTGGCCATCGATCGGGCCCAGCGCCTGGAGCGCATGCTTTGCAAGGAAGGCACACTGATCTTCAAATTCTGGTTTCATCTTTCCAAGGAGCGTATGCAGGAGCGCCTCGATACGCTCAAGGACGATCCGCTGCACAGCTGGCGCATCAGCCCGCTGGACTGGCAACAATCGAAGACCTACGACAAGTTCGTGCGCTATGGCGAGCTGATCCTGCGCCGCAGCAGCCGAGACTTTGCGCCCTGGTACATCATCGAGGGGTTCGACGAGCGTTATCGCAGCCTGACCGCCGGACGCCTGCTGCTCGAAGGGCTAAACGCGGCATTGGATGCCGCTGATCAGCATCCTTCGCAGCCGCATACCGCGCCGGTCGAACTGGATATGGATCGCCTGAGTCTGCTCGGCAGCCTCGACCTCGAACAAGAGCTCAGCAAGGAGGACTATAAAGAGCAGCTCACCCAGGAACAGGCGCGCCTATCGCAGCTGTTGCGCGACCCGCGCTTGCGCAAGCGTGGCGTGCTGGCGCTTTTCGAGGGCCATGACGCGGCAGGCAAGGGCAGTGCGATCCGTCGCGTCACCGATGCGCTGGACCCGCGGCTGTACCGCATCGTGCAAATCGCCGCGCCCAGCGAAGACGAGCTGGCCCAGCCCTGGCTCTGGCGCTTCTGGCGCAATGTACCGGCGCGTGGGCAATTCACTATATTCGACCGGTCCTGGTACGGCCGCGTGCTGGTAGAGCGGGTCGAGGGCTTTTGCACACCGGACGAATGGCTGCGTGCCTACACCGAAATCAACGACTTCGAAGAACAACTGGTCGAGGCCGGTGTGGTGGTGGTCAAGTTCTGGCTATCCATCGACCAGGACACTCAGTTGGAGCGTTTCAAAGAGCGCGAAACCACCGCACACAAGCGCTTCAAGATCACCGAGGAAGACTGGCGCAACCGCGACAAATGGGACGAATACGGGTCCGCCGTGGCGGATATGGTCGACCGGGCCAGCACCGAGATCGCACCGTGGACGCTGGTGGAGGCCAACGATAAGCGCTTCGCCCGGGTCAAGGTACTGCGCACCCTCAACGATGCGCTGGCGGCTGCCATCGGCGAAAAATGACGGAGCGATGGTCGACCATATCCCCGCTGAATGGTCGTCGCCTTTGGCGAATGGCTGGAACTATGCTCAACCCATCACCAACAAGCAGATCGCTGAACAGCGAGCGCGGTGGCGTTGCGGTCTGCCAAACAATTCGAGGTATGCCATGCGTGAAGTAGTGATCGTCGACAGCGTGCGGACCGGCCTGGCCAAGTCCTTTCGCGGCAAGTTCAATATGACCCGCCCCGATGACATGGCGGCCCATTGTGTCAATGCGCTGCTATCGCGCAACGACCTGGACCCCCGGCTGGTCGAGGACTGCATCGTCGGTGCCGGCTCCAACGAAGGTGCGCAGGGTTACAACATCGGCCGCAACGTGGCGGTGCTGTCGAACCTTGGCATTCAGTGCGCAGGCATGACGCTCAATCGCTTCTGCTCGTCCGGCCTGCAAGCGATTGCCATTGCCGCCAATCAGATCGCCTCCGGCTGCAGTGACGTGATCGTCGCCGGTGGGGTCGAGTCCATCACCCTGACGGCCAAGAGCAAAAACACCGACAACCTGTTCAACCCAATTCTGCAAGAGCGGGTTCCGGGCCTGTATCACAGCATGGGCCAGACCGCCGAAATGGTCGCGCGTCGCTACAACGTGACCCGCGAGCAGCAGGACATTTACTCCCTGCAAAGCCAGCAGCGCACCGCGCGCGCCCAGGCCGAGGGCTTGTTCCAGGACGAAATCGTGCCGATGAACGTCCGGTACTTTACTGAAGACAAGGCCACCGGCGAGCGCACCGAGCATGAAGGCGTAGTCGATCGTGACGACTGCAATCGTCCAGACACCACGCTGGAAAGCCTTTCGGGTCTCAAGCCAGTGTTCGCCGAGGACGGCTCGGTCACCGCAGGCAACGCCTCGCAACTTTCCGACGGCGCCTCCATGACACTGGTGATGAGTCTGGACAAGGCCATTGAGCTTGGTCTGAAGCCGCGCGCCTTCTTCCGCGGCTTCACCGTGGCCGGCTGCGAGCCGGACGAGATGGGCATCGGCCCGGTCTTCTCAGTGCCGCGTCTGCTCAAGGCCAAGGGGCTGCAAGTCAGCGACATTGACCTGTGGGAGCTCAACGAAGCCTTCGCTTCGCAGTGTCTGTACTGCCGCGACACGCTGGAGATCGACAACGAGAAGTTCAACGTCAACGGCGGCTCGATTTCCATCGGTCATCCGTTCGGCATGACTGGGTCGCGTACGGCTGGCCATCTCATCCGCGAGCTGCAGCGCCGCAGTCTGCGTTATGGCGTAGTGACCATGTGCGTCGGCGGCGGGATGGGTGCTTCGGGGCTGTTCGAAGCGGTGCGCTGAGAGCGGCACGTTTCATTTAAGCGCAAGCCTCAAGCTGCACGTGGAGCGAGCGCGTTTGTCGGCCGTCGTTGGGCGGCGGCCACGTACCTGGTGGGCTGAAGCCCACCCTACAAATGCAAACGCAGTTTCGTTGTACTGGGCAGTGCCCCGTTTCATCCTCGACCGCGTAGCGGCGGCTGGACTTCGGCACGGTTTTCGGTCGCACCCACTGAGCGAACTCCTCGTCGGTAAGGTAGTCGAGCTCCGGTTTCGTAGGGTGGGCTTCAGCCCACCACCATACAAACGGTGGGCGTCGCCCCAGCTCAGCCACGGCTGGACTCCAGCATGCTTTCCGGCCGTACCCACTGATCGAACTCTTCATCGGTGAGGTAGCCTAGCTCCAGCGCCGCTTCGCGCAAGGTGCGGCCTTCGGCGTAAGCCTTCTTGGCGATTTCCGCCGCCTTGTCATAGCCGATATGCGGGTTGAGCGCGGTCACCAGCATCAGGCCGCGCTCAAGATGCTCGGCCATGCGCGCAGCGTCTGGCTCCATGCCGACGATGCAGTGCGTATTGAAGTTACGGCAACCATCGGACAGCAGGCGGATCGATTGCAACATGTTGTGCACGATCACCGGTTTGAACACGTTGAGCTGCAGGTGGCCTTGGCTGGCGGCGAAGCCGACCGTCACGTCGTTACCCATCACCTGACAGGCGAGCATCGACAGCGCCTCGCATTGGGTCGGATTGACCTTGCCCGGCATGATCGAGCTGCCTGGCTCGTTGGCCGGCAGACGCACCTCGGCGAAGCCACCGCGCGGCCCCGAGCCCAATAGACGCAGATCATTGGCGATTTTCATCAGCGCCGTGGCCAAGGTTTTCAGCGCGCCGGAGAGGGCGACCAGCGGTTCATGCCCGGACAGCGCGGCGAACTTGTTTGGCGCCGAGACGAAGGGCAGGCCGGACAGTGCGGCGAGCTCGGCGGCAATCGCTTCGGCAAAACCGTGCGGCGCGTTGAGGCCGGTGCCCACCGCGGTGCCGCCCTGTGCCAGTTCGAAGACTGCAGGCAGGGCATGACGGATCGCCTGTTCGGCAATGTCGAGCTGGGCGACGAACGCCGACAGCTCCTGACCGAACGTCACCGGCGTGGCGTCCATCATGTGGGTTCGACCGGTCTTGACCAACTGGCCGTGCCGCGCGGCTTGCTCGGCGATACCGCCAGAAAGCTCGGCAATGGCCGGGAGCAGGTCGTCGTGGATCGCCCGCGCGATGGCGATGTGCATGGCCGTCGGAAAGCAGTCGTTGGAACTCTGAGCACGGTTGACGTGATCGTTAGGGTGCACCGGGTTCTTGCCGCCGCGAACGCCGCCGGCCAGCTCGTTGGCCCGTCCCGCGATCACTTCGTTGACGTTCATGTTGCTTTGAGTGCCGCTGCCGGTCTGCCAGACCACCAGCGGAAACTGGTCGTCGTGCTGCCCATGAAGGATCTCGTCAGCGGCTTGTTCGATCAGACGGGCAATATCCGGCGGCAGATCGCCGATGCGGTCGTTGACTCGAGCGGCGGCTTTCTTGATCAGTGCCAGCGCGTGGCAAACGGCGAGCGGCATGCGTTGATCGCCTATGGCGAAGTTGCTCAGCGAGCGCTGGGTCTGCGCGCCCCAGTAGGCCTGCTCTGGTACCTCCACTGGGCCCAGGCTGTCGGTTTCGGTGCGTGTCATGCCGTGCTCCATCGATGAGGTCTTCCTGTTAGGTCGTCAGCTGACGACACTGGTTCAATCTGCCGGCCTGTGGTTCCTTGAGGGATTGGAACTCCGCGCGCAGAATGTGTCCATTGAGGCTCATCTATCGTTCGGCAAGGAATTTCACATGCACTCTCTCGATATATATGGGCTTCGTACATTAGGCCTTTGTAGCGCTTTGTCGATGGCGCTGCTCAGTGGCCAGGCCAGCGCCGACAGCGCCAGCCATGCGACTCAGGCTGAACGCTTCCTTGAGTTGGTCAACGCTGACCGCTTGGCCGTGCCGGTGTATGCCCAGGTGCAGCAGATGTTTGCCGAGCGCTTCGCGCAGACCCAGGCGCCGGAGAGCAAGCGGGCGCTGCTGGAAAGCTACCAATCGAAGGCCGATGCCGCGCTCGATAAGGCGATTGGCTGGGAAAAGGTCAAGCCCGATCTGGTCGCGCTATACACCGAAGAATTCACCGAGCAGGAGCTCGGTCAATTGAATGAGTTCTACGAGTCTGAGTTGGGCAAGAAGATGCTCACCAAGTTGCCGAAACTCAACGCCCGCTCGGCACAGGTAACCCAGGCCAAGCTGGAAAGCGCCGTGCCGCAAGTGAACAAATTACTGGCCGACATGACGGCCGAACTCGATACCCAGAAGAAGCCCTGACGGAGCCCACTGGCATGACCAAGTTATTCGAGATTGAAAACGCGCTGCAGGCGACCCTGCAACCTGTGCATCTGCAAGTGCTGGATGAAAGCCATATGCACAGCCGCGGTCAGGAAACTCACTACAAGGCCGTCGTTGTTAGCGAGCAGTTTGCCGGACTGAACGCGGTCAAACGCCATCAGAAGGTTTATGCCGCAATGGGCGAACTGATGCAGCAGGTGCATGCGCTCGCGGTGCATACCTACACGCCGGAAGAATGGGTTCAGCAAGGCACCGCGCCGGCGTCCCCGGTCTGCGCCGGTGGGCATAAATAATCACCGACCCGGTGGCTTGAAGCCTGTTGCTGTTTTATTGATAGAATGCGCGCCGCGCCGGCTCACGCCGGCGTTGTCGTTTTTGCATTCCCGGTCCGCTCTTTACGTGAGCGACCACTGGAGGAATTTCCCCACATGACCCAGAACATCGTCGTCGCGGCGCTGTACAAGTTCGTCTCGCTGCCGGACTACGTCGCGTTGCGCGAGCCCCTGCTCGAAACTCTTAACGCCAATGGCATCAAAGGGACGCTCTTGCTTGCCGAAGAAGGCATCAACGGCACCGTGTCTGGCAGCCGCGAAGGTATAGATGCTTTGCTCGCCTGGTTTGGCACCGATTCGCGGCTGGTCGATATCGACCACAAGGAGTCGTATTGCGAGGAGCAGCCGTTCTACCGCACCAAGGTCAAGCTGAAGAAGGAAATCGTCACCCTTGGTGTGTCCGGCGTCGATCCCAATCAGCGGGTCGGTACCTATGTCGAACCGCAGGACTGGAATGCCCTGATCGATGACCCCGAGGTGCTGCTGATCGACACCCGTAACGATTACGAGGTGGCCATCGGCACCTTCGAAGGTGCGATCGACCCGCAAACAAAGTCGTTCCGCGAGTTTCCCGACTACATCAAGGCGCACTACGACCCGGCCAAGCACAAGAAGGTCGCGATGTTCTGCACGGGCGGCATTCGCTGCGAAAAGGCCTCCAGCTATATGCTCGGCGAAGGGTTCGAGGAGGTCTATCACCTCAAGGGCGGCATTCTCAAATACCTTGAAGAAGTGCCGCAGGACGAGACGCGCTGGCGCGGGGACTGCTTCGTCTTCGACAACCGTGTGACCGTGCGCCATGACCTCAGTGAGGGCGACTTCGATCAGTGTCACGCCTGTCGCACGCCGATCTCGCTGGAGGATCGCCAATCGGAGCACTACGCTCCAGGTATCAGTTGCCCGCATTGCTGGAACACTCTCAGCGAGAAGACTCGCCACAGTGCGCGTGAACGGCAGAAGCAGATCGAACTGGCGCTCAAGCGCAACCAGCCGCACCCGATCGGTCACAACTACCGCAAGCAGGGCGCTTAGCAGAACCCGTTTGCGAAATCACGGTGCGCAGTGTGCGCTCCACCCGATAGAACCGGAGCCCCGATGAGCACTCGACTGATCTACGTGATGGACCCGATGTGCTCCTGGTGCTGGGGCTTCGCTCCGGTGGTGCAGTCGCTGGTTGCCCAGGCACAGGAGCAGGGCGTCGGCGCCGATCTCGTCGTCGGCGGCCTGCGCCAGGAGCGAACCGCGATGGATCAGGCCGGCCGGGAGCGCACCGCGTCGTACTGGCGCGCAGTGCATGAAGCGAGTGGGCAGCCATTCAATTTCGATGCGGGATTGCCGGAAGGCCTGGTCTACGACACTGAGCCTGCCTGCCGAGCGCTTGTGGCGGCGCGCAGTCTCGATGCGAAATTGGCGTGGTCGCTGGCTGGGCTGATCCAGCGCGCGTTCTATGTCGAGAGCCGCAACGTTACGCTGCCGCCGGAGTTGGTCGATTTGGCCGAAGCGGCAGGCATTCCACGTATCGAATTTTCCGACCGTTTCGATTCCCAGGCGGTGCGCGACGCCACCGTGGCCGATTTCGACTGGGCGCGCAATCTGGGCATTGCAGGCTTCCCCACCTTGCTCGCCGAGCACAACGGTCAGCTGGCGCTGGTGACCAACGGCTTCCAGCCGCTCGACGTGCTGTCGCCCTTGCTGGCGCGTTGGCTGGACCACAATGCCCATGCCTGATCAGCTCAGCTGGGCGGAGATCCGCCGTCTCGCGCTGCATCACCGCAAGGCGCTGATTCTCGCCAACCTAGTCGCAGTGTTGGCAACCCTGTGCAGCGTGCCGATTCCCTTGTTGCTCCCGCTGCTGGTCGACGAGGTGTTGCTGGGGCAGGGCGATGCGGCGCTGCAAATAATGGACAAGTTCCTGCCGACGGACTGGCAGTCGGCGATTGGCTATATCGGGCTGATGCTCTGCGCGACGCTCCTGCTGCGGGCCTCAGCGCTGATTTTCAACGTCTTGCAGGCGCGGCTGTTCGCTCGGCTCTCGAAGGATCTGGTCTATCGCATTCGTATAAGGCTGATCGAGCGGCTCAAGCGCATCGCCCTCAGCGAATACGAAAGCCTCGGCGGCGGCACGGTCGCCGCGCACCTGGTCACCGATCTGGAAACCATCGATAAGTTCATCGGCGACACGCTCAGTCGTCTCCTGGTTGCACTGCTTTCAATCGCCGGCACGGCAGCGATTCTGGTCTGGATGCATTGGCAGCTGGCACTGCTGATTCTGTTGTTCAACCCATTGGTGATTTACGCCACGGTGCAGCTGGGCAAGCGCGTCAAACACCTGAAGAAACTGGAGAACGACAGTACTTCGCTGTTTACCCAGGCACTGACCGAGACGCTGGATGCGATCCAGGAAGTGCGCGCCGGCAACCGCCAGGGGTTCTTTCTGGGACGCCTCGGCCTGCGCGCCCGCGAAGTACGCGATTACGCCGTGGCCTCGCAGTGGAAGACCGATGCCTCCAACCGCGCCAGCGGCCTGCTGTTCCAGTTCGGCATCGACATTTTTCGCGCCGCGGCGATGCTCACGGTGCTGTTCTCCGATTTGTCGATCGGTCAGATGCTCGCGGTGTTCAGCTACCTGTGGTTCATGATCGGGCCGGTGGAACAGCTACTGAATCTGCAATACGCCTTTTATGCTGCCGGAGGGGCGCTCAGCCGCATCAATCAATTGTTGGCGCGTGCCGACGAGCCGCAGTATGCCGGCGGCAACGACCCGTTCGCGGGACGGGACACGGTGGATATCGACGTTCGCGGGCTGCGATTCTCCTATCAGGATGAACCCGTATTGGAAGGTCTGGATCTGTCGATCGCGGCGGGCGAAAAAGTGGCCATCGTTGGTGCCAGCGGTGGCGGCAAGAGCACCTTGGTCCAGTTGCTGCTGGGCCTCTACCAACCGCAGGCGGGCCAGATCCGTTTCGCCGGCGTGGCGCTGGAAGAGATCGGCCTGGGCACCGTACGCGACAATGTTGCTGTAGTACTGCAACATCCCGCATTGTTCAACGACACGGTACGCGCCAATTTGCTGATGGGACGCGAGCGTGATGATCAGGCCTGCTGGCACGCACTGGAAATCGCGCAGTTGGCGGAGACGATCCGCCAATTGCCCCAGGGGCTGGACAGCGTTGTCGGGCGCTCTGGCGTACGCCTATCGGGTGGTCAGCGACAACGCTTGGCGGTGGCGCGAATGGTGCTGGCCGAGCCCAAGGTGGTGATTCTCGATGAGGCGACATCCGCCCTGGATGCCGCCACCGAATATGCGCTGCATCAGGGTTTGAACCGTTTCCTTCAGGGCCGCACGACGCTGATTATCGCCCACCGACTTTCGGCCGTTAAGCAGGCCGACCGGGTGTTGGTGTTCGACGATGGACGCATCGCCGAACAAGGTGAACATCAGCAACTGATCGCCGACGGTGGGCTCTACGCCAAGCTTTACGGGCATTTACAGCAGCATTGAATCGAGGTTTTCGTTCTCGATGTGCGCCCTGTCCAGCTCCACAGACTGATTGCTGGCAATCGGCTATTAGGCCCTGATTAAATCATCTGCTTTTCGCACTCAACTTTGGTCGCGATCTGCCGACTTCATAGTGTGCTAACTTTTTTTAGGAATTCCCTGATGCAGTCTGTCGATATCTTCGCCAACCTTTCCGTGGGTAAGAAGCTGCTGCTCGGCTTTGCCATGGTGCTGTTGCTGACCCTGGGAGTCGCCGGAACCGGCTTCTACGCCGTGGATTCGATCGTGACCCGCTCGTATCAGACGAATCAGCTATCCGCCATCAACGCCGCGATTCTCAATGCGCGCGGTCAGGAACGCGATTACGCCCTGACCCGCAGCGAGACTTCTGCATCGGCATTGCGCGGGACCCTCGACGAGCTCAATAAGAAGCTGGACGAGCTCGCTGAAAACTCTTCCGCCGAAGAACAGGCGGCGCTGCAGCAGATTCGCAGCGATGCAGCAGATTACGCCCGACAGTTCGCCGACTATGGCGTGCTGATCGGCAAGGGAGTGGAATTGCGCAAGCGCATGGCTGATGCCGCGCAGGCAAGTCGCGAAGAATTCGAGTACATCGAACTGGATATGTACGACGCGGTACGGGTGTTGCGGCTGGAAGGCGACCATCTCAAGGGCAGCGATCCGCTGACGATCGCAGAAGCCGCGTCCGGCCTGACCAAGCGCATTCTCGATCTGCGCACGTTCGAAAACATTTTCCTCGGTAGCAACACTCAAGAAGCCGTAGACAGTTGGAACGACGTCTATGGCGATGTAACCACCATCGGCAACAGCCTGAAGACTTGGCTCAACGACGAGCAAAAAGCCACGATGGACGGCGCGCTCTCTGCTCTTGCTAACTATGAGCAGGCGTTTGCCGAGTTCCGTCGCAACCGCACTGAACGGATCGCATTGGAACAGGCGATGGTCGCCCAGGCACAGCGAATCCTCGACACCGCCGACCAGGCCCTGACCGCTGCCAACGAAGCGATGCAAGGTCAGCGCAGCAATGCGTACTTGCTGCTCGCTGTCATTACCGCCCTGGCTATCGTCATTGGTCTGGCGGCGGCCACTGCGATCTCCCGCATGATCGTCATTCCCCTGCGCTACACCGTGCAACTGGCGCAGCGGGTTGCCGAAGGCGATCTGACTCAGTCGCAAAAGGCCACCCGGCGTGATGAACTGGGACAGTTGCAACAAGCCATGTGCGAGATGACCCAGAGCCTGCGTACCTTGATTGGTCGCATCGGCGGCGGCGTCGGGCAAATCGCCACGGCGGCCGAGCAGCTGTCGGCGATCACCGCGCAGACCAGCGCCGGTGTGCAGAAGCAGCGTGAAGAGACCGACCAGGTCGCCACTGCGATGCATGAAATGGCCGCAACGGTGCAGGAGGTTGCGCAGAACGCCGAACAGGCATCGCTCGCCGCTCGTCAGGCCGACCAGCAGGCCCGTCAAGGCGACCAAGTCGTCAAGGAAGCCATCGGCCAGATCGACAGTTTGTCCGGTGAAATGGAACACTCGGCCCATGCCATCGAAGAGCTGAACACCGAGAGCGGCCGCATTGGCAGTGTCCTCGAAGTGATTCGTGCGGTGGCCGAGCAGACCAACCTGCTCGCACTCAACGCCGCGATCGAAGCCGCCCGTGCCGGCGAACAGGGCCGCGGCTTTGCCGTGGTGGCCGACGAGGTCCGTGCGCTGGCCCGTCGTACTCACGATTCCACCGAAGAAATCGAAGGTCTGATCAGCAATCTGCAGCGAGTGGCGCAGAAGGCAGTGGAGCAAATGCAAACCAGCCGCGATCTGACTCAGCGCACTGTCGATCTGGCCAGCGAAGCAGGTACCGCGCTTGGCCGTATCACCGAGTCAGTGTCCACCATCGAGCAGATGAACCAGCAGATCGCTGCGGCTGCGGAGGAGCAGAGCGCAGTGGCGGAAAACATTTCCGAGAGCGTGACCCGCGTGCGTGACATCGGCGAACAAAGCGCCAGCGGCAGCGAGCAGACCGCCGGTGCGAGTGCCGAGCTGGCACGTCTTGGTGTCGAGCTGCAGGGACTGGTCGCCCGCTTCCGCACCTGATCGTTGCTTGTGAATCAAAAGCCCTGGCCAGCGCCGGGGCTTTTGCGTTTTAAAGGCTGAACTCCCTCCGGCTGGGCCAATCTAGAACAGGAATGCGGCTGTCGCCGTGCGCTTGGGAGTTTCACCTATTGCATCCGCTGATCGCAGCCCCTGTCGTTGGCCCAGGGGAGGGTTGCCCATGAAAACCACGGCGTTCGTTGCTGGGGAGTCCCGTCTTCGGCGGGCAATCACAGGGCCCGCATTATTTCTCTTCATTCTTGGCGATGTGCTGGGCGCTGGCGTCTACGCCCTGGTGGGCAAGATGGCCGGTGAGGCAGGGGGCGCAGTTTGGGTGCCGCTGTTGATCGCCTTGGGTTTCGCCATGCTTACGGCAGCGTCCTATGCGGAATTGGTCACCAAATATCCCAAGGCGGGCGGTGCGGCAGTGTTTGCCGAGCGGGCATTCGGCATGCCGCTGGTGTCGTTTCTGGTCGGTTTTTGCATGCTTGCAGCGGGCGTAACCAGCGCGGCTGGATTGTCGTTGGCATTCGCCGGCGATTATCTTGGCGCTTTCCTCGACACACCGGCGGTGCCGACAGCATTGGTGTTTCTGGCAGTAATCGCTCTGCTCAACGCGCGAGGCATCAAGGAGTCGCTGGGCGCCAATGCGGTGATGACCGTGATCGAAGTGTCCGGTCTGTTGCTTGTAGTGGTACTGGCCGCGCGGTTCGTCATGGATGGCAACGGTGAGCCGTCGCGAGTAATGCAATTCACACCGGGCGTCTCTCCTGCCATTGCGGTGCTCGGCGCGGCGTTGATCGCCTTCTATTCATTCGTTGGCTTCGAGGTGTCGGCCAATGTGGCTGAAGAGGTCAAGAACGTCCGGCGCAATTATCCGCGCGCCTTATTCGGCGCTTTGCTGGTGGCAGGATTGGTCTACGTGGGCGTAGGAATCGCCGCTACCGCGGTGTTATCACCGGACCTGTTGACGCAATCCTCGGCACCGCTACTGGACGTCGTGCGCGCTACCGGTTACGCAGTTCCCGACTGGTTGTTCGCTGCCGTGGCGCTGGTTGCCGTGGCTAACGGCGCGCTCCTGACGATGATCATGTCCAGCCGTCTTGCCTACGGCATGGCAGACGAGGGCTTGTTGCCCTCGACCCTGACGCGGGTCTTGCCGGAGCGGCGTACGCCCTGGCTGGCGATCCTGATCACCACGCTGCTGGCGATGATTCTCACTGTCACGGGAACCTTGACCGCGCTCGCCGAAACGGTGGTGCTGTTGCTGCTCTTCGTGTTCATGAGCACCAACGTCGCGGTGCTGGTGCTGCGTAAGGATCGGGTCGCCGAACCGCATTTCCGCACGCCGACGATTCTGCCAGTGCTGGCAATCGGGTCCTGTCTGCTGCTGCTCTCCCAGCAGAGCGGCGGTACCTGGCTGCGTGCCGGCCTGCTGATGGCATTGGGCGCGGTTCTGTACGCACTAGGCCGCTGGCAGAAACGCCGAGGGCCTAGCGTCCATTGAGATCGGCCGCCCACTCGGCCAGCGGCAAGTCGGGTTGCTGCTGCCAGATGCGCTGCCAGATCAATTTCAAGCGGCCCAGATCGCCGCGTTCGGCGGGCATCCGCTCGACATAAGGGATCATTCGCCAGCCATCCCCGTTGCGCTCGGCCAAGGCAAAACGAAAGGGGTGAAACCCGGTCATGCCAAGCCGCAGGTCAGTGACCAGAATCTGACCATTGATCTCGTCGTAGCGCAGTACATCGCCGGTGAACCACCGCAGGCGGGCATGCTGCGGTGAGTCGGCGAGAATCGCAGCGAGTCGCTCGCCACGCGGGATGCGCACCAGTCGGGGTGGCGTATCGTCGAACCAGCTCACCAGCGCTTCGTAGTAAACGTCGCCGTCCACCAGAATCACCCGCCACAGCAGACTGTTGAAGGGCGTCGGTGTGCTGAACATGCGGGCACGCTCGATACCGCTGTTGGCCATGGCATCTTCTACCCGTTTCTCGGCCATCTGTTTACCCGTCAGGGTGAAGCCCAGGTACAGCGACGACACTACCAACGCAACGGTGGACCAGCGGGCGCTGCGCCCCTGCAGGCCGAAGATTGCTCCAGCCAGCACCGCCAGCAGCAGCGGCACGCTGTATAGCGGATCGATGATGAAGACGCTGGACCAGGCCACGGGTGGCGTCGTCAGCGGCCAGAACAGCTGAGTGCCATAACTGGTGAAGGCGTCCAGCACCACGTGCGTCACCAGCACCAGCCAGATCGTGAGAAACAGCCGCATACCGGTGTAATTCGGATCCGGCCGTATTCGCCTCGCCAGCCATGCCAGCGCAACGGCAAGCACGCTGAGAACGAACAGCGAGTGACTGAAGCCCCGGTGATAAGTCATGTCCGCGACTGCGTCGCCGTAGTCGATCACCACGTCGAGGTCGGGCAGGGTGCCAAGCACCGCGCCATACAACAGCGCCTTGCGGCCCTGCCAACGGCCGAGCAGGGAGGCTTGAACAGTGGCGCCGAGAAGGGCCTGGGTTATCGAGTCCATGAGTACGTCCGTTGCCGCGGGCTGGCTACCTTAGCCGAAGCGTTGGGCAGCGATGCGTCGAAATTCATATAAAACGTGTCCGGGCCGCCCAGGTCATAGACAATGCCGCACCCATGAAATTGAAGAAGGTTTCGATGCTCGACATATCCAACAGCGTGCAGCTGCCGGACGGCGAAATCGAGCTGAGCGCCATCCGCGCCCAGGGTGCCGGCGGGCAGAACGTCAACAAAGTGTCCAGTGCGCTGCATCTGCGTTTCGATATCAATGCCTCCTCCTTGCCGCTTTTCTACAAGGAGCGCTTGCTGGCGTTACGCGACAGTCGCATTACCAGCGACGGCGTCATCGTCATCAAAGCGCAGCAGTACCGCACCCAGGAGCAGAACCGTGCCGATGCGCTCGAGCGTCTGACCGAACTGATTCGCAGCGTGACGAAAGTCGAAAAGGCGCGGCGCCCGACCCGGCCAACGTTGGGTTCGAAAAAGCGTCGCCTGGAAGGCAAAAGTAAGCGCGGCGCGATCAAGGCAGGGCGCGGCAAGGTGGATTTCTAGACGTTTGGGTCATAAGGAGCGGGACGCTCGCCGTCCTGCGGTTGATCTGTACGACCGTTTTAAGCGGCCGCGCTGGAGCAAGTGTGATCTCAGCAGATGGACTGCACATCACTCGCTCAGTGCGTTCCCGTGCGCTGCTCGACGATGTCCTCGTCGAGCGTTTCGTCGACAATTTCTGATTCGGTTGTATCGCCTTCCGGCGTATCGGGCATTAGCTCCAGCACGGTATGGCTGGTGCGCAGCATCGGCGTGAAGTGGCCGTGGGGCTCGGTAACCAGATCGAATACCCGACGAGAGCGGAAGTAGGAATAAATGGCCAGAAACGCCAACGTAACGGCGAAGAAAACCGGCAGGGCCTTGGGCCCGAAAAAGCTCATCAGGCCGCCAGCGACCACCGGGCCGAAGGCGGCGCCGAAGCCGTTGGCCAGTAGCAATCCGCTGGAGCCGGAAAGGATTTCGTCCGGGTGCAACTGATCGACCATCTGCGCCACGGCGATCGAGTAGATCGAAAAGGCCAGCCCACCCCATAGAAACATCATTCCCAACAGCAATGGGCCGGACGTCAACGGTGTAATCAGGCCGCCAAGCACCGCGGCGATCGCGACGACCCAGAGCATTACCAGGCGACGGTCATGTTTGTCGGAAAATAGCCCGATCGGCCATTGCAAAACGGCACCGCCCAGAATGGTGATACTCATCAGCAGACCCACGCCAGACGCATCGAAGCCACTCTGCGACGCGTAGACCGGCGCCAATCCCCAGAAACCGCCCAGCGTCAGGCCCGAGACGCCAGCCGCCATCAAGGGTAGCGGCGCGATTCGAGCCAGTTGCAGCAGGTCGGTGGCCGGCATGTCCGGCTGCGCCGGCTGTGCCTGGCGGGTGAGGGTGATGGGCATCAGTGCGGCGCAAATGAGGATGGCAGCGAGCGCGAAGAGCGTGAAGTTCATCGGGCTGTCCAGGCTCAACAATTGCTGCGCCGCGGCCAGCGCGCCGAGGTTGACCGCCATATACAGTGCGAAGACCTGGCCGCGTTTTTCACCGCTGACCTGGGCGTTGAGCCAGCTCTCGATGACCATGTACAGCGTCACTAGGGCAACGCCATAGAGCACTCGCAATACCAACCAGACCCAAGGGTTGACGATGATCACATGCAGCAGCACCGCGACTGCGGCGAGGGCGGCATAGAAGGCAAAGGTACGGATGTGACCAATGCGCCGGATGAGCGACGGAGCGAGCCAGGTGCCGACGAGAAAACCAGCGAAATAGCCCGACATCAGCAGGCCGATCAGTCCGGTGGAGTAGCCCTCCGCGATGCCGCGGAGCGTTAGCAGGGTGTTCAACAGGCCGTGGCCGAGCAGTAGTAATGCAACTCCTCCCAGCAGCGAGCTGATGGGGGCTAGTAAGGACGTCATGGCAAACAACCCTAAGCAAATAAGTCTGGGGTGGCGAGCTGCCCTGCCAGGGTTGGCTCGCCGTTAAAGCATGCAAGTAACTGATTATCTTCAGCTATTTTTGATCGTTGCGCTCAGCGCATGCAGCTTGGGCAGCATTTTCCGCCGAGGATTCAAAACGCCGGACAATTTCCAGCGAAGCGTCCGGACGGCTGCATGGACCATCTGTGCTGCATTCAGACTGGCGATTCCGAGGGGCCAAAAAGTCATGTTCTACCGGCATGGCCGATGACGTCGCCGCTTATGCGTTCAGCTTGGCTCAAGCTTTCAAGTTTGTCCCGGCATAAGCGTTGCGATCAATGCCCTGACGCTGCCGGGCAGCGCGTTCAGCTCGCGGACCAGAATGCTGCGTTCGCGCACGGCCCAAGGCTCGTCCAGCTCGACCATGGCCAGACGCATGGTGCGGCTATGCCGGCGGGCGGCGGATTCGGGAATGATGCCGATACCGACATCGGCCTCGATCATCCGGCACACGGCTTCGAAGCTCGATAGCTGGATGCGCAGGGAAAGATTGCCGCCGAGTTTCTCCACCTGATCACGCAGAAAGGTCAACAGCGTGCTGCCTTCGTGCAGACCGATATGTTGGTAGTTCAGCGTCTGGCGCAGCGTCACCCGTTTTTCCACGGCCAGCGGATGGCCGACTGGCACCGCCAGCAATAGGCGATCAGTGCTGAAATGGAGGACTTGGAGTCCTTCGGCCTGCACCGGCCCGGCGATGATGCCCATGTCCGTGCTGCCGTCCAGCACGCCGCGAACGATGTCGCGGCTCAGGCGCTCCTGCAGGTCGACCGTTACACCAGGGCGCTTTGCGAGAAAGCCTGCCAGCACTTCGGGAAGAAACTCGGTCACCGCCGTGGTGTTGGCGAAGATGCGGATATGCCCGGTCGAATCGGTACCGTATTCAGTGAACTCGCTTTTCAGGTAGTCCACTTGGCGCATGATCAGCCGCGCGTGTTGCAGCAGCTTGTGCCCAGCTGGCGTCAGTTCTACGCCACGGCTGTCGCGGTATAGCAGGCGGCTGTCCAGCTGCGTTTCCAGCGCCTTGATTCGTGCGCTCGCGGATGCCGGAGACAAGTGCGCACGGCGTGCGCCCTGGGTCAGGCTAGGGGATTCGGCGATATGAATAAACAAGCGCAGATCGGGCAAATCGAAATGCATGGTAGGAACTCGGCAATAAGTTAGCGTTCAGAATATCCGAACACTGGTGTAGGTAAATACAAATTCTCAGAACGCTTACATCGTTGCATGCTGTGGCGAAACAAGACAGCCGGAAGCCCGCCATGACCGACATATCTGCCTGGATAGGCCGCACCGAAGAAGTTCACGATCAGCTCAGCCGCAATTTGCTGATGCGCATCGCCGCAACGCTGGGCGAGGCGACCCCGGCCCATGGCGAGGCACTGCCGCCGCTGTGGCAGTGGTGCTTCTTCCAGGAGCCGATCGCTGAAAGCGGTCTTGGTGAAGATGGCCACCCGGCCCGCGGCGGCTTCCTGCCGCCGGCCGACAATCGCAATCGCATGTGGGCCGGTGGACGCGTCGAATTTTTTGAGCCGCTCACCGCAGGTGCCGACGCGACGCGTGTATCGACCATCAAGCACATCGAGGAAAAGCACGGCCGCACTGGCGCGCTGCTGTTCGTTACCGTGCAGCACGATTATTTACAGGACGGCCGCCTGGCCATTCGCGAAGAGCAGGACATCGTCTATCGCGAGCCCAGCCCGCCGAAAACCAGCAGCGGCGAGCCGATGGCCGCCGGCCATTGGCGCGAGGCGGTGACGCCGACTCCGACGCTGTTGTTCCGCTATTCAGCGGTCACCTTCAATGGCCATCGCATTCACTACGACTGGCCCTACGTCACTGAAACCGAAGGGTATTCCGGGCTAGTGGTACACGGCCCGCTGATCGCCACGCTGAACCTGCGCGCCTTCTGTCGCGGTAATCCCGAGGCGCGGGTCAAGCGCTTCGCCTATCGCGGGCTGCGGCCTCTGATCGCGCCGCAGCCGTTCGAGGTTGGCGGGCGCATCGTCGAACACGGCAAGGCAGCGCTTTGGGCCGGTGATCGAAACGGTCTGGCGCAGAAGGCCGAAGTGGAATTCGAGTAATACCAAGCCTTACGTCGCGAGAGCGAACTTGCTTGCCACCCAGGCAAACGTGGTTCGCGAGCCAGCCGCTCTTACAAGCGCATTGAATCCGAGGAACCGAAAAATGAACCCGAGCAAGATTGAAGAGCTGAATTTCATCCGCGAAGGCGTGCGCGGCCTCTGCGCCGAGTTTCCCGCCGAATACTGGCGCAAGATCGACGAGGAAAAGGGCTTTCCCGAAGCCTTCGTCAAGGCGCTGACCGAAGCCGGCTGGCTGTCGGCGATGATTCCGGAAGAATACGGCGGCTCGGGCCTGGGCCTGGCCGAGGCTTCGGTCATTCTTGAAGAAGTGAACCGCTGCGGCGGTAACTCCGGCACCGTGCACGGGCAGATGTACAACATGTTCACCCTGCTGCGTAACGGCAGCGAGGAGCAGAAGCGCTTCTACCTGCCGAAGCTCGCCAGCGGCGAGCTGCGCCTGCAGTCCATGGGCGTGACCGAGCCGACCACTGGCACCGACACCACCAAGATCAAGACCACCGCAGTGAAGCAGGGCGACAAGTACATCATCAACGGGCAGAAGGTGTGGATTTCGCGCATCCAGCATTCCGATCTGATGATTCTCCTGGCCCGCACCACACCGCTGGCCGAGGTAAAGAAAAAATCCGAGGGCATGTCGATCTTCCTGGTCGATCTGCGCGAAGCCATCGGCAACGGTCTGACCGTGCAGCCGATCGCCAACATGGTCAACCACGAGACCAACGAGCTGTTCTTCGACAACCTTGAAATTCCCGCCAGCAGCCTGATCGGCGCGGAAGGTAAAGGGTTCCGCTACATCCTCGACGGTCTCAACGCCGAGCGCACGCTGATCGCCGCCGAGTGCATTGGTGACGGCCGCTGGTTCATTGAGAAATCCGCCCAGTACGCCCGCGACCGCGTGGTGTTCGGCCGGCCTATCGGGCAAAACCAGGGCGTGCAGTTCCCCATCGCCGAGGCGCATATCGAGATCGAGGCGGCGGACCTGATGCGCTGGCGCGCCTGCGAAGAATACGACAGCGGCCGAAACGCTGGCGCCGCGGCCAACATGGCCAAGTACCTCGCGGCCAAGGCCAGCTGGGAAGCAGCCAATGCCTGTCTGCAAACCCACGGCGGCTTCGGCTTCGCTAACGAATACGACGTCGAGCGCAAGTTCCGTGAGACGCGTCTGTACCAGGTGGCGCCGATTTCGACCAACCTGATTCTGTCGTATGTGGCCGAGCATCTGCTCGAACTGCCGCGATCCTTTTAAAAGGCCAGCGTTTACGTCGCGGTGGGATGAAACGGCCGAAACGCCAACGAAGGAGAGACGCCTTGCAGATCAGCCACCTTGATCATCTCGTCCTGACCGTCGCCGATATCGACGTCACGATCGACTTCTATTGCCGCGTGCTTGGCATGCAGGCGGTGACGTTTGGCGAAGGGCGTAAGGCGCTCGTCTTTGGGCAGCAGAAAATCAACCTGCACCAGGCTGGTCGCGAATTCGAGCCCAAGGCCGAGCGGCCAATGCCGGGTTCGGCGGACCTCTGCTTCATCGTCGCCACGCCTCTGGATGAGGTGATTGCTCACCTCGAAACGCAGGGCGTTGCCATCATCGAGGGGCCGGTGCAACGCACTGGCGCCACCGGAGCGATCCGCTCGGTATACGTGCGTGATCCCGACCTCAATCTAATCGAACTGTCTAACCCGTTGGAGGCCACCTTATGAGTCAGCACACCCAGGCCCTTACAGAATTTCTAGCCGGACTGCGCTATGAGCAGATTCCCGAGCCGGTGCTTGCCCACACCGAAGACCTTTTTCTCGACTGGCTGGGCTCGGCTTTGGCCAGTGCCGGCTCGCATCCGATCCCGCTGTTCGAGCGTTACGCGCAGAAAATGGGGCCGGTCGAAGGCCCGGCGCGTGTCTTCGTCAACCGTACGGGTAGCTCGGCTTATTTCGCCGCGTTGGTGAACGGGGCGAGTTCGCACCTGGTCGAGCAGGATGACCTGCACAACAGCTCCGTACTGCATCCGGCCACGGTGGTTTTTCCGGCCGCGCTGGCGGCAGCGCAGGACCTCGGCAAATCCGGTCGCGAGCTGCTGCTGGCTTCGGTGGCTGGCTACGAGGCGGGCATTCGCATCGGTGAATTCCTCGGCCGTTCGCATTACCGCATCTTTCACACCACGGCGACGGTCGGCACCCTGGCCGCCGCGGTGGCGGTGGGCAAACTGCTCGACTTCAACCAGGCGCAGTTCACCGACTTGCTGGGCAGCGCCGGGACCCAGGCTGCCGGGCTGTGGGAGTTCCTGCGCGACGCCGCTGACTCCAAGCAGTTGCATACCGCCAAGGCCGCCGCCGATGGTCTGCTTGCCGCCTACCTGACGGCGGATGGGCTGAGCGGCGCGAAGAACATCCTCGAAGGCGAGCAGGGCATGGCCGCTGGGATGTCCAGCGATGCCGATCCAAGCAAGCTTTCTGACCGGCTCGGTACGCGCTGGGCGCTGGCGGAAACCTCGTTCAAGTTCCACGCCTCCTGCCGCCATACGCATCCGGCGGCCGATGCGCTGCTCGAGCTGATGCAGCGTGAGGGGCTCAAGGCCAACGACATCGCTAGCGTCACCGCTCGTGTTCACCAAGGCGCCATCGACGTGCTCGGCCGCGTGACGATTCCACAGACCGTGCACCAGGCGAAATTTTCCATGGGCACCGTACTTGGGCTGATTGCCGTACATGGCAAGGCGCAGCTGACTGAATTCCATGGTGTGGCGCTGACGGATCCGAACGTCTCGGCTTTCCGCGACAAGGTATGCATGCAACTCGATCCCGAAGTGGACAGCGCCTATCCAGCGCGCTGGCTCGGCCGGGTCGACGTGAGCACTGTCGATAGTCGCCAACTGAGCGCAGCCATCGACGAGCCCAAGGGCGATCCGGGCAATACGCTGAGCCGCGATGAGCTGGAGGACAAGTTCCGCCGGCTGGTCCAGTTCTCGGGTGCCCGTAGCGGTGACGAAGCGGGCGAGCTGATCGAGAAGGTCTGGCGGTTGCGGGACACCAATGAGCTAAGCGGGTTGGCGTGACCGGCGCATCGCACCGGTGCGATACGAAGCCCGTAGGGTGGGCCGGGCGGCGCTCCGCTTTAGCCCACCGATATTCATGCAGGTGGGCTGAAGCCCACCCTACGGAGCCATAGCCCATCGCGGCCGCATGAATTTCGAATTTGTAGGGTGGGTCGGGCAGCGTTCCGCTTCAACCCACCAAAGGCACACGAGCAGGAAAATCCGCTATGAACGACACAACATCCAAACCCCGTCCGCTCGATGGCATCACCGTGGTCAGCCTCGAACACGCCATTGCCGCGCCCTTCTGCACCCGCCAGTTGGCCGATCTTGGCGCACGAGTGATCAAGATCGAACGGCCTGGTTCCGGTGATTTCGCCCGCGGCTATGACGAGCGAGTCGATGGTCTGGCCTCGCATTTCGTCTGGACCAACCGCTCCAAGGAAAGCCTGACCCTGGATGTAAAACAGGATGCCGCCAGCGAGGTGCTCGATCAGCTGCTGGCCAAGGCGGACGTGCTGGTGCAGAACCTCGCACCGGGCGCGGCGGCGCGCATGGGGCTTTCGTTCGAAACGCTGCATGAACGCTTCCCGCGGCTGATCGTCTGCGATATCTCAGGCTATGGCGAAGGCGGGCCTTATGAGCAGAAGAAGGCCTACGACTTGCTGATTCAAAGCGAGGGCGGCTTTCTTTCGGTTACCGGCGGGCCGGGTGAGACCGAAATGGCCAAGGCCGGCTGCTCCATTGCCGACATCGCCGCCGGCATGTACGCCTACACCGGCGTGCTCTCGGCACTGATGCTGCGGGACAAAACCGGCGAGGGCAGCCGCATCGACGTCTCCATGCTGGAAAGTCTGGTGGAGTGGATGGGCTACCCGCTGTATTACGCGTACGAAGGTGCGCCGCCGCCGCCGCGTGCGGGCGCCGCGCACGCCACCATCTATCCGTACGGTCCGTTTCCCACTGGCGATGGTGGCACCGTGATGCTCGGCCTGCAGAACGAGCGTGAATGGCGGCTGTTCTGCGAGAAGGTGTTGCTTCAGCCAGAGCTGGCCAGCGATGAGCGCTTCTCGGCCAATTTCAAGCGCTCGGAGAACCGCGACGCGTTACGCGCGATCATCGTCGAGACCTTCGCCCAGTTGAGTGCCGAAGAAGTCATCACTCGCCTGGACGCCGCGCCGATCGCCAACGCCCACGTCAATGACATGGCTGGCGTCTGGGCTCATCCGCAGCTCAAGGCACGCCAACGCTGGAGCGAAGTGGACAGCCCATCGGGGCGTCTGCCTGCGTTGCTGCCGCCGGGCCGCAACGCAGCCTTCACGCCGCGCATGGACCCGATACCAGCGCTCGGCCAGCACACCGATATGCTGCTCGCGGAGTTGGGCTACGCATCGGCCGATATCAAACGATTGCACGAGCAGGGCGCGGTGTAAGCCGTTGCGCTACTTTTAGTCATAACAAGATGGACGCGGCTCACTCGAACAGGCCGATGAGATCCAGTTGTGAAGCCGAAACAAAGCGTTATCCGGCTCACCATGAAAAAGAGATAGCTCATGATTCTAGGAATTGTCCGCTCCGCATTGTTCGTTCCGGCTACCCGTCCGGAGCGAATTCCCAAAGCATTGGCAACCGGGGCCGACGCGGTGATCATCGATCTTGAAGATGCCGTCGCCGAAGATCTGAAGCGGGACGCGCGCGCCAACCTCGACGCCTTTCTCGCTGGTGATTCGGCCGCTCGCGTGTTGGTACGCATCAACGCGCCGGGACATGCGGAGCAAGCTGACGATCTCAGAGTGTGCGCTGCGCATCCTGGCGTTATCGGTGTGTTGTTGCCCAAGGTCGAAAGTGCGGCTCAGGTGGCGGTCGCGGCTGCGTGCGGCAAACCGGTGTGGCCGATCATCGAGAGCGCGCGAGGCCTGACTGCGCTGGCCGAAATTGCGGCGGCCAAGGGTGTCGAGCGGCTGTCCTTCGGTGCGCTGGATCTGGGCCTCGATTTAGGCCTGGCCAGTGGCAGCGCGGCGGCGGAGCGCATCCTCGATCAAGCGCGTTATGCACTGTTGCTGCAATCACGACTGGCGAATCTGGCGCCGCCGCTCGACAGCGTATTTCCCGATATCAAGAATCTGCATGGCCTGGCCCAGATGGTTGCCGATGCCCGCGACATGGGCTTCGGCGGGCTGCTGTGCATTCACCCCAGCCAGGTGGCTGTGGTGCATGAAACGTTGATGCCCAGCGCCGATGAACTGGCCTGGGCGGAACGCGTCCTCACTGCCGGAGCTTCCGGCGATGGGGTCTTCGTGGTGGACGGACAGATGGTCGATGCCCCAGTGCTCGGCCGTGCTCGTCACCTGCTGCAACGTGCCGGGCAAGCGGTTCCCTGAATCACTGCCATCGCTCGTAAAAAGCGTACCAACCGACAAAAACAAAAGGGTGCTACCAAATGTTAAAAATGAATCTCAAGGCGCTTGCCTGCGCGCTTTCCCTAACCATAACCGGGCTGGCTCAGGCCGCCGAGACAGCGTCCGCTCCCATTGTTATCAAGTTCGCTCATGTGGTGGCGGATAACACGCCGAAAGGGCAGGGCGCACTGCTGTTCAAAAAGCTCGCCGAGGAGCGCCTGGGGGATCGGGTCAAGGTCGAGGTCTATCCAAATTCCTCGTTGTTCGGCGATGGCAAGGAGATGGAGGCACTGCTGCTCGGTGATGTGCAGCTGCTGGCGCCTTCTCTGGCCAAGTTCGAGCAGTACGCCAAACCCGTCCAGATCTTCGACCTGCCGTTCCTGTTCGACAATATCGCAGCGGTCGACCGCTTTCAGGCAAGCCCGCATGGTCAGGGGCTGCTGAGCAGCATGGAGGACAAGGGCATCACCGGCCTGGCTTACTGGCACAACGGCATGAAGCAGTTGTCGTCCAATAAGCCGATGTACGAGCCCAAGGATGCGCGCGGCCTGAAATTCCGTGTGCAGGCCTCCAACGTGCTCGACGAGCAGTTCAAGGCACTGCGCGCCAATCCGCGCAAGATGAGCTTCGCCGAGGTTTACCAGGGACTGCAGACCGGTGTGGTCAATGGTACCGAAAACACCTGGTCGAATTACTTCAGCCAGAAGGTGCATGAAGTGCAGCCGTACTTCACCCACACGGAGCACGGCGTGATCGACTACATGGTGATCACCAATACCAAGTTCTGGAAAGGGCTGCCGGATGATGTTCGTAGCGAGCTGAAAGCGATCATGGATGAGGTCACCGTCGAGGTTAACCGCCAGGCTGACGACCTGAACCGCGAAGCGCGTGATGCGATCGCCAAGGCAGGCACCAGCGAAATCATCGAACTGACCCCCGAACAGCGCGCCAAGTGGCGTGAGGCGATGCAGCCGGTGTGGAAGAAGTTCGAAGGCGACATCGGTGCCGATTTGATCGAGGCGGCACAAGCGTCTAACCAGCCGTAAGGCAAAGAACGAGCTGCGGTGCATAACATTGCACTGCGGCTCTGGATGCCAGAACTAGGATAAAAAATCCTCCGCTCAACACGGAACCGGCGGTCGATCCGATGTAGCGAGGGGCTTGGCCTTGCCGTTACTCGTGATTTGACGGCCGTTGCCGCCCCCGCGCGCGCCCATGCAGAAAACCGTCACCACGCGTTCACGCTTGCGGATTCTTGCGGTGGGTTTTGCTGTTCCTTCATGATTTCCAGCAGAGCCTTCAAAGCTTTCGGGCGGCTCGGACCGCGCCATTGGAACAAGCGACGCGGTATGGCCTATGGCTTAGTGCCGGGGGCCTTCTTCGGGCATGGTCATCAGTTGCTTTTCCATATTCCAGTCGAACGGCTCTTCGTTCTGCTCGGCTTCGTAGCGGCGTTCTTCCAGGCGCTGGAACAATTCGATCTCTTCGTCCGGCATGAAGTGCAGGCAGTCGCCGCCGAAGAACCACAGCAGGTCACGTGGCACCAGGTGAGCGATCTGCGGGTAACGGTGGAAGACCTGGCAAATCATGTCCTGGCCCATATGCCGTTCTTCAGGCACGTCTTTGAGATTCATGATCAGTTCGTCGAAGCGTTCGAGAAACAGCGCATGGCTCTCTTCGGATACCTGTTCGGTTTCACCCATGGCAAGCAGGATGCCGCGCAGATGGGCCAGCAATGCCAGGTTGTGATCGTGATAGGGGTTGGCCATGGTTCACCTGTGTCGGTTTGGGCGCGCGATTATAGGGTTCGGCGCGTTCAGTTGGGTGTCTTTAGTTGACTCGCGAGTGGGGTACGGGGTTCGGTGCACGTTGGGTCGGTACGCTGTTGGAATGACCGATGGACGATTGGGAGGCTCTGTTTTTAAGCGCTGCCTCGGCGGCGCTCGATGCGGAGCGTCTGTGCTTGCATACCCACGCGGGAATGTGGACACGATCAGGCGATGAGCGTCATTGAAAAGAAGGCGCGCCTCGGGGCGAAGCTTTTGACTTCGCTGAGGCGAGCCGAACAGCTATCGAATCCGGCCGAGCTGTAGTTCAAGCTCCTCTTTGCTGAAGTCGTCCACGTCGATGACTTTGCGTCTGGCGGCTTCGGCGCTGCGCAATTGTGCAGCTTCGTCATCGTTGAGTACGCCAGCTGCCACAGCTGCAGCGATCGGGTCTTGCGCCGCGGTTGGCTTGAAATTTCCATCCTTGAGCGCTTTGTGCAGCTTCTTCTGTATCGGCTGCGTGGCGGCTAGCGTGTCGAACGCGTCTCGTAGCGCTCCGAAGGCCTCATCGGTGCCTTGCGGGCGGTATACGCCCTCCAGAATTTGCTCCAATGCTGGATCGCCTTCTGGACGTCCGAGGATGGCGGCGACCTCCGCATCCAGTTCATCGGATGGTCCCTTGTGTCGCGCACCGAAGGGGAATACCAGCACGTGCAACACGCCACCAAGCAACCGGTTGGGGAAATTCGCCAAAGTGCCGGCCAATGCTTCCTCGGCTTTGCAGAGGCAATCTTCCAAAGCCCAGCGCAGCAGCGGTGCTTGCTCCACGGGATGGCCAAGATCGTGGTAACGCTTGAGCGCGGCGGACGCCAGATACAGATGGCTTAGCACGTCACCGAGCCGGGCCGACAAGCGTTCGCGGCGCTTCAGCTCGCCGCCCAGGAGCATCATGGAGAGATCCGCGAGCATGGCGAATGCCGCCGCAATCCGATCCAGCGCGCGGAAGTAGGGACGGGTCAGTTCAGTGCCCGGCGCTTTGCCGAGCAAACCGAAGGTCAGCCCGAGCACCAGCGTGCTGGCGGTGTTGCTGACGGCGAAGCCGATGTGTTGCATCAACAACTTGTCGAATTTCGCCACAGCGGCATCGCGGTCGGGCTCGTGAACCAGTTCCATTTCGCGCAGTACGAACGGATGGCAGCGAATCGCGCCCTGGCCGAAAATCATCAGGTTGCGCGAAAGAATGTTCGCGCCCTCGACCGTGATGGAGATCGGCGCAGACAACCACAGGCGGCCCAGGTAATTGTTCGGGCCCATGATGATGCCCTTGCCACCATGAATGTCCATGGCGTCGGTGACGCATTCGCGGCCACGTTCGGTGAGGTGGTATTTGAGGATGGCCGAGAGGACCGAGGGCTTTTCGCCCAGATCGACTGCGTTGGCCGTCAGGATTCGCGCGCTGTCCATCAGCCAGGCGTTACCGCCGATGCGGGCCAGGGGCTCCTGGATGCCTTCGAAAGCGGCCAGCGGTACGTTGAATTGCTCTCGGATTTGCGTATAACGGCCGCTGACATAGCTGCACGCCTTAGCAGCGCTGACGCCTGTTGCCGGTAGCGAGATGGAACGGCCGACAGACAGGCAGTTCATCAGCATCATCCAGCCTTTGCCGATCATGTCGCGCCCGCCGATGATGGCTTCCAGCGGTACGAATACGTCCTTGCCCCAGTTCGGGCCGTTCATGAAGGCGGCGCCCAACGGCAGATGGCGACGGCCGATCTCGACGCCGGCGGTGTCGGTGGGTATCAAGGCCAGGCTGATGCCGAGTTCTTCTTCTTCACCGAGCAGGTGTTCGGGATCGTAGGTCTTGAAGGCGACGCCCAGCAGCGTTGCGACCGGGCCGAGGGTGATATAGCGCTTCTCCCAGTTCAGGCGCAGTCCGACGACTTCTTCTCCTTGCCATTGGCCCTTGCAGATCACGCCGCTGTCGTTCATGGCGCCAGCGTCGGAGCCGGCGTAGGGACCGGTCAATGCGAAGCAGGGAATGTCCGTGCCGTTGGCCAGGCGCGGCAGGTAATGGTTGCGTTGTTCATCGGTGCCGTAGTGCATCAGCAGCTCGGCCGGCCCGAGCGAGTTGGGCACCATCACCGTGCTGGCGAGATCGCCGCTGCGCGTGGCCAGCTTCATCACGACTTGCGAGTGCGCATAGGCTGAGAAACCTCTACCGCCGTACTCCTTGGGAATGATCAGGGCGAAGAAGCCTTCGGCCTTAATGTAATCCCATGCTTCCTGCGGGAGATCCAGGCGCTGCCCGATGTCCCAGTCGTTGACCATGGCGCAAAGCGATTCGGTGGGACCGTCGATGAAGGCCTGTTCCTCTTCGGTGAGCGTTGCTTTCGGATAGCCGAGAAGGGTGTCCCAGTTCGGCCTGCCGCTGAACAATTCGCCGTCCCACCAGACGCTACCAGCATCGATGGCGTCGCGTTCGGTGTCGGAAATGGGCGGCAGGACTTTTTTGAACCAGTCGAACATCGGGCCGCTGAAATATTTGATGCGCAAGTCGGTTACCAACAGTGGTACCGCGACCACGATCAGAGCGAGCCAGAGGATCACCATCAACCAAACCGGGCTTTCATCGGCTGCGCCCATGAGCACCAGATACGCCGCGACCATGGCCAGCGCGGGTACGGGCGACACCCGAAGATGAGCGATCAGGGCGATGCCGAGCAGTAACACGAGCAGCCAGAGCAGAGTCATAGGTTTTCCTTGTTGAGCGAACGGCGTCCTACTTGAGCATAGGCTTTCGGAGCAGATCGGGATAAGAGAACGGTTGATACGATTGGTTTCAAGTAATGACCGGACCGGGCAAGGTGAGTTCTGAAATGACCCGAGGGGGTGTGATGATAACTGCAGGTGCGAGTGGAATCAGAAGCGAGAGGGATCGCGGCGAAACGGGTTTTCCATGACGTTGAGCGGCGCTTCGCGTCCCAGCGACGCAGAGCGCCACGGGCTGCGTTCCGAGAATTAGCAAGTGACGATGGGAGGCCCGACCTCGGAGCGAAGCTTGTTGTACTTGGCGGGCCCGTGGCCTGCATTCGCCGCGGGGCGCGCCTCCTACAAAAACGGTGAGGGGCGGCTTTAGGCTTTATCGTGGGAGGCCCGACCTCGGGGCGAAGGTTTGCATGGCTGGGCATCGTCGAAGGCGCATCGTAGTTGCAATCGATCGATGCAGCCCTTATCTATTCTGAATCTCTCCGCGTTGTGTGCATTTTTCTATGAGTACTGCTCTGTCCATTCGGCAGTTGACCAAGGTTTACGGAAACGGCTTCGAGGCCCTCAAGGGCATCGATCTGGATGTGGCCGAAGGCGACTTCTTTGCATTGCTAGGGCCTAACGGCGCTGGCAAGTCCACCACCATCGGCATTCTTTCCACGCTGGTAAACAAGACTGGCGGCACGGTCAATGTGTTCGGCCATGATCTTGATCGCGACCCCGGCAGGCTCAAGCGTTGTCTGGGTGTGGTGCCTCAGGAGTTCAACTTCAACCAGTTCGAGAAAGCCTTCGACATTCTCGTCACGCAAGCCGGGTACTACGGCATTCCGTCGAAGGTAGCCAAGGAGCGCGCCGAGCAATACCTCAACCAGTTGGGCCTGTGGGACAAGCGCGACGTATCCTCGCGGATGCTGTCCGGCGGCATGAAGCGCCGTCTGATGATTGCGCGCGCGCTGATTCACCGGCCGCGGCTGTTGATCCTCGATGAGCCCACCGCAGGCGTGGATATCGAGCTGCGGCGCTCGATGTGGTCGTTTCTCACCGAGCTCAACCGCGAAGGCATCACCATCATTCTCACCACGCACTACCTGGAAGAGGCCGAGCAGTTGTGTCGCAACATCGGCATCATCGATCACGGCCGGATCGTCAAGAACACCAGCATGCGCGAGCTGCTCAAGCAATTGCATGTCGAGACCTTCCTGCTCGACTTGAAGGAATCGCAGCTGGTGCCGCCGGAGCTGGGCAACTACCCAGCGCGGCTGGTCGACCATCACACCCTTGAGGTGCAGGTGGACAAGAGCCAGGGTGTGACCGATCTGTTTCGCCTATTGGCGGCGCAAGGCATCGAGGTGCTGAGCCTGCGCAACAAGACCAACCGTCTGGAGGAACTGTTCGTGTCGATGGTGGAGAACAATCTGCCCAAGGTGGCCAAATGAACGCAGAATTCCAGCCCAACCTGGTTGCCCTGCAAACCATCGTCCACCGTGAGATTCGCCGCTACACCCGCATCTGGCCGCAAACCCTGCTGCCCCCGGCCATCACCATGGTGCTGTACTTCGTCATCTTCGGAAATCTGATCGGCGCGCGAATCGGTGAAATGGGCGGCTTCACTTATATGGAGTACATCGTGCCCGGGCTGATCATGATGTCAGTGATCACCAACTCCTACAGCAATGTGGTCTCGAGCTTTTTCAGCAGCAAATTCCAGCGCTCCATCGAAGAACTGCTGGTCTCGCCGGTCTCGCCGCACGTAATTCTTATCGGTTTCGCCTTGGGTGGGATTACACGCGGGCTGGCGGTCGCATTGATCGTCACCTTGCTATCGATGTTCTTTACCGACCTTCAGGTTCATCATTTAGGCATTACGCTGCTGGTCATTACGCTGACATCGACCATCTTCGCTCTGGGCGGCTTCATCAATGCCGTTTTTGCACGAAATTTCGATGACATCTCGATCATCCCGACCTTCGTGCTGACGCCGCTGACCTATTTGGGTGGCGTGTTCTATTCGATCAATCTGCTATCGCCGTTCTGGCAGACCTTGTCACTGGCCAACCCCATCCTGCATATGGTCAATGCGTTCCGTTATGGCATTCTCGGCGTGTCGGATATCCGTATTGGTATTGCCATCAGCTTCATGGTGGTTGCCACGGTGCTGATGTATCTGTGGTGTATCCGGTTGCTCCAGAGTGGCCGTGGCATGCGCCAGTAGCAACGTGCCAATGCCATGTTTTAGCTGCTGAAGGGCGATGCGTTCGTTGCTTCGCCTCGCGACCCTGCGCAACCTTTCGGGCAGGGCTCGCGGTGGTGATAAACATGGCGAGAACCGCTACACTTGTGCTCGTTTTTTGTACAGGTCCCTGCCATGCAACATCCCGCCGAACTTTCGCCGCTGGGCAAATCCAGCGCTTATGTCGCAACCTACAGCCCCGAGCAACTGTTTCCCATTTCGCGCGCACCCAAGTGGGCAGAGCTGGGGCTGAC
Organism: Stutzerimonas sp.; assembly: GCF_982611455.1. NCBI lineage: Bacteria > Pseudomonadati > Pseudomonadota > Gammaproteobacteria > Pseudomonadales > Pseudomonadaceae > Stutzerimonas > Stutzerimonas sp. The sequence goes on along the minus strand of NZ_CEXBBO010000015.1, from coordinate 24,645 downwards.
GGCTGAAACATTGCCATATCGCGGCGTGGACATCTGGAACTGCTATGAGCTGTCCTGGCTGCTGCCGTCAGGCAAGCCGGTCGTTGCCATCGGTGAATTCGCAATCCCAGCCGATTCGCCGAATATCATCGAGTCCAAGTCGTTCAAGCTCTATCTGAATTCGCTGAATCAATCGGTATTCGAAAGCCGTGAGGCTTTGGTTGCGGTGATGACGAAGGATCTCTCCGCGGCGGCTGGGAAACCGGTCGAGGTGCGGCTGCGCACGTTGGATGAGGTGGCCGAAGAGGGGATTGCGCGGCTACCTGGACGATGTGTCGATGAGCTGGATGTAGCGATCGACCATTACGACTCGCCAAGAACCGATTTGCTGCGCTGCGATGCCGAACGTCAGATCGAGGAATGTCTGCATAGCCATTTACTCAAATCCAATTGCCCGGTCACCGGGCAGCCGGACTGGGGAACAATGGTGGTTGACTATCGCGGCGCAGCGCTGGATCCGAAGAGTCTGCTCGCCTATCTGGTGAGTTTTCGTCAGCACGCGGATTTCCACGAGCAATGCGTAGAACGCATTTTTCTGGACTTGCAGCGGTTGCTGAAACCGGAGCGTCTAAGCGTGTATGCACGTTATGTGCGCCGCGGCGGGCTGGATATCAATCCCTACCGCAGTACCGAGGCTCTTACTCTAAGCAACGGCCGCCTCGTGAGGCAGTAAGCGTCGGCTATCAAGCGGGAGACGAGACGATCGCACAGGCATTGCGTCGTTCCCGTCCAGCCTCTAGCGCCGTAGGCGGCTCGCTCTTTATATCCCCATGTTCGCCAGCGTCTGCATGATGTTGCGCAGCGTCATGGCGGTATTGGGGTGGCTGACCTCGAAGCGCTCTACCGCCAGGTTGACGCCATCGACCAGCGAATCGTTTTGGTCGACTACGCCCTGGTTCGCCAGGCGTAGCTCAATGTCCTGGGCAATCGCCTGTAGCGACGCACGTTCCTCTTCTGTCAGCGGTGTGTCCTGGGCCAGCTGACTACGCAACTCCGCAAGCTGCGACTGCAGATCATGTTCCGGCATATTGCTTCCCTCTGTGGTTTTTTTGACGACAAGTCCGCCAGCGCTCGATATGAAGAAGGGTAAACCAGCGGTCTGGGCTTGTCCTTCTCTTTGAGGGCGGTGGAGCCAGCGAAGTTCGTTCGGCATCCGCATGTCTGTCCGCTGCCGGAAATCCCCCGAATGGATTTATACTGCTGCGCTTTGATGGGCAGACGCCACCATTCGGATAAGGGGAAGGCCGCGATGCAAGTGATCGGCAAGGATTGGATCGGTTATTTCAGAGTCACGCTCGTCGCAGCGCTGACGGTATTTGGCGCGTCGTCGTTGCAGGCAGCCGAGGAGGACCCGTGGGAAGGCGTCAACCGCGTGGTGTTCGACTTCAACGACAAGGTGGACACCTACACGCTCAAGCCGCTGGCTCAGGGCTACCAGAAGGTCACCCCGAATTTTCTCGAAGATGGCATCGGCAACGTGTTCAGCAACCTGGGTGATGTCGTGGTGCTGACCAACGATCTGCTGCAAGGCAAGGTCCGCGATGCCGGCATCGACACCAGCCGCATCCTCTTCAACAGCACATTCGGCGTGCTGGGCTTCTTCGATGTCGCGACCCGTATGGGCCTGCAGAAAAATGACGAGGACTTCGGTCAGACCCTGGGTGCCTGGGGACTGGGTAGCGGCCCCTATGTCGTGTTGCCTCTGCTTGGGCCGAGCACCGTGCGCGACGCGGCGGGACGTGTGCCTGATTCCTTCCTGCAGCCATATCCCCACATGGATCACGTACCAACCCGTAACGTGACGCGAGCGGTGAACGTGGTCGACCTGCGTGCAGGCCTACTCTCAGCCGAGAAGATGATTACTGGAGACAAGTACATCTTCGTTCGCAACGCCTATCTGCAAAACCGCGAGTTCCGCACGCAGGACGGCCAAGTCGAAGACGACTTCTGATACACGCCACCCCCAAAGCGCTGCGTTGGGGGTGAGTCACTAGACGCTTCGGGTCGAGTCTTGCAAACAAGGCTTTGGCGCTGAGTGCTTAGCTCATCGACAGAATCGCCAGGCCGAGACTCTGCCGACCATCGGCATGCGAGTCGACCCGCACGACTTCTGTTTCAGCATCCAGTCCCTTCAGTTCGTTGTGCTCGGAAGGGATATGTACCCGGACCTTGTCACCCATCTGCAAGCTGGTCGCTGCGATCACCTGCATGCCTGTGCTTGAGAGGTCCAGACAGACCGCATCGTAGCTCTGATCGCCCTGCATAAGGCTAATTGCCGTCTCGATCTGCATACGGATGAAGTCGCGTTTTTCGCTGTAGTCCCGATCACCCTGGGTCATTATTTTTGTCCTTCACGTTTTGGTTTCGCCAGTTCTTATAACGCCCGTTGATTGAGCCTGTAAAGCACAGGCGGAGCGGCGGCGCCTGGCTTGAAACAGATGTCGTATGGGAGTACCGTCTGCGCCTTGAAAAGATCCCATGCCCAGCGCTCGCGCGGGGCCGATGCTTTCGCCAATCATCCTGGCGATACCGCCTGGTAGGAACATGCACAACCCAAGCGCGACGCTACTGATCATAGATGACGACGATGTGGTACGAGCCAGTCTGGCCGCCTATCTGGATGACAGTGGTTTCAAAGTTTTGCAAGCACCCAACGGGCCGCTGGGCATGGAGCTGTTTGACGCCGAGCACCCGGATCTGGTGATTTGCGATCTGCGCATGCCGCAGATGGATGGCCTGGAGCTGATCCGGCTGATTAGTGAACGTCAGGCCGACCTTCCCGTCATTGTAGTGTCCGGTGCCGGCGTCATGAGCGATGCTGTCGAAGCGCTGCGACTCGGCGCGGCCGACTACCTGATCAAACCCCTCGAAGATCTGGCAATGCTCGAACATGCGGTTCGTCGCGCGCTGGATCGTTCACGGCTGCGTCTGGAAAACCGACGCTATCGAGAGCAACTGGAAACAGCCAATCGCGATCTGCAAGCCAGCCTGCATTTATTGCAGGAAGATCAGGATGCCGGTCGGCAGGTTCAAATGAACATGTTGCCGGTCACTCCTTGCAGCCTCGATGATTTCCAGTTCGCCCACCAGATCATTCCATCTCTCTATCTCTCCGGCGATTTCGTCGATTATTTTCGGGTGGACGAGCATCGCATTGGCTTCTATCTGGCCGATGTTTCGGGCCACGGCGCCTCGTCGGCATTTGTCACAGTTCTGTTGAAGTTCATGACCACGCGTTTGCTATACGAGTCTCGTCGGGGCAGGACGCTACGTGAGTTCAAGCCGTCCGAGGTGCTCGACCACATCAATCGTGGGCTGATCAACTGCAAGCTCGGCAAGCACGTCACCATGCTTGGTGGGGTGATCGATCAAGAGCGCAACGTGTTGCACTACAGCATTGGCGGGCACCTGCCGATGCCAGTGCTATACAACGGTGATACCGCGAAATATCTGGAAGGACGGGGCTTGCCGGTTGGCCTGTTCGTCGAAGCGACCTACGATAACTATGAGATCGAGTTACCTGATTGCTTCAGCCTGACTCTGCTGTCCGATGGCATTTTGGACCTTTTGCCGGGGGAAGCGCTCAAAGACAAGGAAGCAGGGCTGCCCGGGCTGATTTCTGAAGCAGGCGGTACGTTGGATGGACTGCGGCGGGTCTTTGGCCTGGCCGATCTGGAGGATATGCCCGATGACATCGCGTTGTTGGTATTGAGCAGGAACCTTGCATGAGCACGGGTAAAATCCAGTTCGCCGAGCAGGACGGCACCTTCGTTCTCAAGTTCGTTGGCGAAATCCGGCTGACGCTTTGTTCGGCGCTGGACGCGACGATCGAGAAAATTTTTTCATCGCTGAATTTCTCATCGATCGTTATCGACCTCACCGAGAGCCGCAGCATCGACAGCACGACACTCGGCCTATTGGCCAAGTTATCGATTCTCTCTCGGCAAAAAGTCGGCATGTTACCAACCCTGGTCACCACCCACGCCGATATAACCCGTTTGCTGCATTCGATGGGTTTCGATCAGGTATTCAATATCGTCGACCAGCCGTTGCCGTCGCCCGAGCAATTGGCAGACCTGCCCAGCCAGGATCAGTCGGAAGACATTGTGAAGAACAAGGTGCTTGAGGCTCACCGTATCTTGATGAGCCTCAATGAATCCAACCGCGAGGCCTTTCGCGACCTCGTAACCGCGCTGGAGCGCTCCTGAGTCAGCGCTTGGCCCCTAGTGTCCTGAATCAGAAATTGGCTGTTCAATTCTGCCGGCGCATTTTGCCGCCGGACTACGTTGCCGCTCCTCGCCATAGCCCTGCTATGACTCGTCGCGGCGCCTTGCCCGACTACAAAATTCACTCGTCAGTTCTTGAACGAACTTCAGTTTCAGGACACTAGCAGCGCCTCAAGCTTCTCCTGATCACGAGCGAACTGGCGGATGCCCTCGGCCAGTTTCTCGGTCGCCATTGGATCTTCATTCATTCCCCAGCGGAAGCTGCCTTCATCCATTGCGACGCGCGCCTCGGATGCACGGCCTGGCGACAGCTTACGTTCCAGTGGACCTTCTTCCTGCGCCAGCTGCCCGAGTAATTCGGGACTGATCGTCAGACGATCGCAGCCTGCCAGCGCTTCGATCTGTCCCGAGTTGCGAAAGCTAGCTCCCATCACCACCGTCTTGTAGCCGTGCGCCTTGTAGTAATCGTAGATACGGCTGACCGACTTTACGCCGGGATCTTCGTCGCCGATGTAATCGCGGCCTTCCTGTTTCTTGTACCAATCGTAGATACGACCGACGAACGGCGAAATGAGGAACACCCCAGCTTCGGCGCAAGCCACCGCCTGGGTGAAGGAAAACAGCAGCGTCAGGTTGGTTTGAATCCCGGATTTCTCCAACTGTTCGGCGGCGCGGATGCCTTCCCACGTGGAGGCGAGCTTGATCAGCACGCGATCGCGGGATACCCCGGCCTGCTCGTAAAGACCGATCAGGCGTTCGCCGCGCTGCACCATCGCCTGGGTATCGAACGAAAGGCGTGCGTCGACTTCAGTGGAAATACGTCCGGGAATCAGCTTGAGGACTTCCTGGCCGACGGCGACCGCAAACAGATCGCAACCGAGACCGATATCACCGGCACAACGAGACATCGCCGCTTGCAGATGTTCGGCGTAACGGGGCAGGGCAGCGGCCTTGAGCAACAGCGACGGGTTGGTAGTGGCGTCGACCGGTTGCAGACGGGCGATGGCATCGAGGTCGCCAGTGTCGGCGACGACGGTGGTGAACTGCTTGAGTTGTTCCAGTTTAGACGTCATGGGTGCGTTTCATCCTCTGAGTTGGCATGACTTAACCCTAGGTGACCGAGCGGCTCAACGAGCGGACAGTCGGGCGGGACAGCACTTGGATTGAAAATGATCCCGGGTGTTCCTTGATTGCACGTTATCAGTGGCCTTCGAGCAGGCTAGTCGCCTGGTCTAGAAGCGCCAGTGGATCCTTGGCCTTGTGGATGTCGACGGAAAGCAGTTGGCGAAAACGTCGCGCACCGGGAAAGCCTTGTCCTAGTCCCAATACGTGGCGAGTGATGTGATGCATCGAACCGCCAGCATCCAGATGTCGTTGAATATACGGTCGCATCCGCCTCAACGCATCGGCGCGACTGATGACCGGCTCGTTGCTACCGAACAGTCTGGTGTCCACCTGCGCGAGCAGATAGGGATTGTGATATGCCTCGCGTCCGAGCATGACACCATCGAAATGCTTCAGGTGCGCCTCGCATTCCTCCAGGGTTTTGATGCCCCCGTTGAGAATGATCTCCAAATCCGGGAAATCCTCCTTAAGCTGGGCGGCCACGTCATACCGCAACGGAGGAACCTCACGGTTTTCCTTCGGCGACAGTCCTTCGAGAATGGCGATGCGTGCATGTACGGTAAAGCTGCGACAGCCTGCTTCACGCACCTGGCCGACGAAGTCGCAAAGCTCGGCATAACTGTCGCGCCCATTGATGCCGATACGGTGCTTGACCGTCACATCGATCCCGACAGCATCGCGCATCGCTTTTACGCAGTCGGCAACCAGTGCCGGATGCCCCATGAGGCACGCGCCGATCAGGTTGTTCTGCACGCGGTCGCTGGGACAGCCAACATTGAGATTGACCTCGTCGTAGCCAGCGTCTTCGGCCATCTTCGCGCAAGCCGCGAGATCCGCCGGCACACTGCCACCGAGCTGCAAGGCAAGGGGATATTCCGTCTCGTCATGACGCAGAAAGCGCTCGGCATCGCCATTGATCAGCGCGCCAGTCGTAACCATCTCCGTATACAGCAAGGCATGCCGGGACAGCTGCCTGAGAAAGAACCGGCAGTGCCTATCAGTCCAGTCCATCATGGGTGCGACGGAAAACCGGCGAGAGGGCGAAGAGCGCATGGCTGTTGGGTTTGAAGCTGGATTCTCTAGCATTCTGGCTGTTCGATTTACCACCGTTTCGTCTGTTTTTACCATTTTACGTACATCGTAGGACGTGAAATTTCAGCCCCGAGGGAGGCAGAGACGATACAGCGCGGCGGCCACGGAGTGGCGGGGTTGGGTATACCGCGCAGGTCATGATCAAGCGCGAAGGCGCGGTAGTTTATCAAGAAAGCTAGACCTTCGATCGCAAGCAAGCCGCACGTGACTGATCAAGCGTCGCGAGGCGCGAGCCGGCAGCCTGATGCCTAAAAAAGAGCGACCGAAAGGATATGCAGATGACAAGCATTTGTATTTGACAATGATTCGCATCGAAACTAGCCTCTTCGAACCTTGACAGGCCAGAGGATGCGGCACCGATGATCGATTCGCCATACGATTTCATTGCCATAGGCGTCGGGCCCTGCAATCTGGGGCTGGCTTGTTTGGCTGCTCCGCTGGAAGGCGTGCGCAGCCTGTTTCTCGAGAAGAAGAGCGACTTCAGCTGGCATCCGGGCATGCTGCTGGATGGCACGACGCTGCAGAATCCTTTTCTCGCCGATCTGGTGTCGATGGCCGATCCCACCAGTCCCTTGAGCTACCTCAATTACTGCAAGCTGCAAGGCCGGCTCTATAGCTATTACATCCGGGAAAACTGGTATCTCGCACGGCAGGAATTCGATCGCTACTGCAAATGGGCGGCCGCGCAATTGGACAACCTGCGCTTCGGGTATGAGGTGTTGGAGGTCTATTACGACCCGGGCCAGCCGGGCTATGTGGTGTCCGGCGTGGCGGACGGTGCGGCGTTCCAGTATCGCTGCAGAAAGCTGGTCGTCGGCATCGGTGGTGTGCCTCATCTTCCGCCGTGCTGCGACCCGGGCGATGCCAGGCAGCCGGTGCATACATCCGCTTATCTCTCCAACAAAGCCTCCCTCCAGCGTTGCCGGAATATCACGGTGATCGGAAGCGGGCAGAGCGGTGCGGAGGTCTACCACGACTTGCTGCAAGCCTCGGAGCAACACGGTTACAGCCTCAACTGGGTAACTCGCGCGTCACGTTTCTTCCAGATGGAAAGCGCGAAGCTGACTCTTGAACTGATCACACCCGACTACGGCGACTACTTCTATGACCTTGCGTCCGAGGTCAAGGCGCAGGTTATCGATGACCATCGCACCATCTACAACGGCATCAACCAGTCGCTGATCGAAAGTCTGTACGGCCTGCTAGACGAGCGTCGTCACCGTCAGGCACCGCCCACGCGGCTGTTGACCAACCTGGCGCTCGAGCGTTGTGCCCCGCTACCGGATGGCCAATGGGAGCTGCACTTCACACACACGCAACTTGGCCGCCGTTACCGTCACGTCACCGACGGGCTGGTGTTCGCCACCGGCTACCGTTATCAGGTGCCGCGCTTCGTTGAGGGCATACGCGAGCGCATTCGCTGGGACGAGGCGGGCCGCTACGCGCCGTCGCGGCACTGGGCGGTCGATCATGAGAATCGCGAAATCTACGTACAGAACGTCGGCCTGCACAGTCACGGGCTGGTCAATCCCGACCTCGGCCTGGCGTGTTTCCGAAATAGCCGTTTGTTGCTGGAACTGACCGGCAAGGACGCTTATCCCTGCGAGCCGCAAACCGCCTTCCAGGACTTCGCCCCACGCGATGGCAGCGGTTTCCTTCCGCTGGCGTCGCAGGTGGCAAGGTCATGACGCTGCGTACCACCATTCTGATCATGTCTGCGTTCGGCGTGATCAGCGATTCGATCCTGATTGCCTTCTATCCGCAGTTCTTCGAGCTGCGTTATGGCCTCACCAGCAAGGTGCATGTCGGCGCCTACATCGCCGCCATCTCCATCGCGGTGATGTGCATGCTACCGGTCTGGGCGCGTGTGGCGCGGCGCGTGGAAACCATGCACCTGCTGCTCTACACCCAATTTTCGGCTGCGATGTTCTGCCTGCTCGCGGCCTGGGCGCCGAACGCTCCGACGTACTGGCTGCTGACCATGCTGATGTTCATGACCAAGGCCAGCTACCTGCTGATGTTCCCCTACCTGATGCGCCTGGAGCCGCCGGAGAACCACAGTGTCACCATCGGCCTGCTGTCCGTGGTCGTGCATATCGGTGCGATCTTCGGGGCCGCGGCCGGCGGGCTGGCGTTGCAAGCGTACGGGCCGCAGTTTTGCGTCCTGCTGATGGCGGCGGGTGACTTCGCGCAGATGGGCTTGTGCCTATACCTGATCCGAACCGGCAGGGTGGTCAGGGTTCTGTCTGCGGACGAGAGTGCCACCGCGCCGGCTCCGCGGCGAACCCCAGAAGCCTTGTCGGCCCTGCTCAAGCTCTGCCTGCTGATGTTTCTGTTCGACTTCAGCGCGTATCTGGTGCGCCCGTTCTTTACCGTTTATTGGGAAGGGCGCACCGGTTTGCAGGAGCAGATGCTGACTGGCTTCGTCTTCGCCATTCCCGGCATCGTGGCGCTGGTGGCCCTGGCCGTCAGATATCTGGTCAAGAACCCGCCGCGCCTGCTCGACCACACGCTGTTCAACCTGTTGCTCGGAGCCGTGGGCTTGGCGTTGCAGGCCAGTCCCTCGATGGTGCTGATCATAGTAGGTCGCTGCCTCTATGGCTGGGCTCTGTACCAGGTGATCGTCAAGCTCGAAGTGACGCTGTTCAAGGTCAGCACACCCGATGTCTATGCCCGCGATTTCGGGGTAACCAACTTCTTTCAGAACCTGGGCGTGCTGCTGTCCTCGTTCAGCGCGGGATACCTGGTCAGCCTGATCGGCGTGCCTCTGACCTTCATCATTGCCGCGGCCGGCATGGTGCTGACTGCCGCGATCGACCGCGGCTGGTTCGGTGTCGACCGGCGCCACGCCCCGCTCCAGGAGCCTTGCCATGCAACCTGAACTCATCGCGCCGGTGATCAGGTGTCCCCAGACCCATCGCGACTTCGCTATTCGACCGCTGCGCCTCGACGAGGACGTGGCAGTGATCCAGCCCTGGTATCAGATGGATTATGCGCATTACTGGAACATGCAGAACATGAGCGTGGAGGCGACCCGCGACTTCTATATCGAGGCCGCTGCCAGCCACGGCCTGCAGGCGTACTTGGGTTTTTACCAGGACGCGCCGGCGTTCGTCATGGAATGTTACGACCCGCGTCGCGATCCGCTTGGCGAGCGTTACACGGTGAAGCCCGGTGACATCGGTATGCATTTCTTTGTCGGACCCGCCCGTCAATCCGTCCGACATTTCACCCGCGACGTGCTGCGCACCGTCATGGCGTTTCTTTTCGACGATCTGGCCGCCCGCCGCGTGGTGGTCGAGCCGGACGTCCGCAACACCAAGGTTCATCGCCTCAACCGGCTGGTCGGCTTCGTCGATGCCGGGCTCATCGAATTGCCCGGCAAGACCGCCCAGCTGGCGTTTTGTACACCCGCAGACTTCGCTCACTCACTGGAGGGATAAACCCCATGATGCCGACCCCGTGCCTGGAAAGCCCCGCCTCAGCCGTCACCCATCTGAGCCCTCAGGTGTGGCGCAAGGTCAATCGCCTGTTGGTGCGTAAAGCCATCGCCGAGTTCGCCCATGAGCAAGTATTCACTCCTCATCGAGTCGCGGATTCCGCCCGTGCAGGCTGGGCTTGTTATGAACTGCAGGCCGACACCCAGGGCTGCCTGTATCGTTTCGAGGCGCGCACGCTGGCGTTGCGTCACTGGCATGTGGATCCCGCGAGTATTGAATGTCGCTGCGACGGGCAAGTGCGCGAGGACCTCGATGCGCTGACCTTCGTCAACGACTTCAAGCACACCCTCGGCATCCCAGCCGACAAACTGCCGGTCTATCTGGACGAGATCAGCAGCACGCTCTTCGGTGCGGCCTACAAGCATGGACGCTCGGCCCTGAGCAGTGCCGAACTTGCGGATGCCGATTACCAGACGCTTGAAGCGGCGATGATCGAGGGCCATCCCGGTTTCGTCGCGAACAATGGCAGGCTGGGCTTCGATGCCATCGACTATCACAACTACGCGCCAGAAACCGGCGCGCGGTTCAGCATCGTCTGGCTGGCCGTACACAAGGATAACGCCCACTTCGCTTCCGTCCCCGAGCTGGATCACGAGGCGCTTTTACGAGAAGAACTAGGTGATCCGCAGCTCATCGCCTTCCGCGGTCAGCTCGCCGAACAGGGGCTGGATCCGGCGGACTACCTGTTCATGCCGACCCATCCCTGGCAGTGGTTCAACAAGCTCAGCATCATGTTCTCCGCTGACATCGCCATGCGGAAAATCGTCGCGCTCGGTACCAGTGAGGACCAGTACGTCGCGCAGCAATCGGTCCGGACCTACTTCAACCAGTCCCAGCCGCACCGCTGCTACGTTAAAACGTCGTTATCGGTACTGAACATGGGCTTCATGCGGGGGCTGTCGCCTTACTACATGGCGGGTACCCCGGCGATCAATGCCTATCTAGATCGACTCATCTCCAGCGATCCGGTGCTCCGTGACTATGGCTTCGGCATCCTGCGCGAGGTGGCCTCGGTGGATTATCGCAACCGCTATTACGAAGCGGCGCTGGAGCAGGACAGTCCCTACAAGAAGATGCTGTCCGCGCTGTGGCGCGAAAGTCCAATGAGTCGCCTGCGTTCTGGCGAGCGGCTGATGACCATGGCCGCGCTACTGCACGTCGACCCCGAGGGGAGCGCCCTGCTGCCCGAGCTGATGCGACGTTCGGGGCTGGCCCCCGTTCAATGGCTGCAGCAGTACCTCAAAGCGTTCCTGCAGCCGTTGATCCACTGTTTCTACGCCCACCATCTGGTGTTCATGCCACATGGCGAGAACCTCATTCTGGTACTCGAGGGGCACGTGCCCACGCGGGTATTCATGAAGGATATCGCCGAGGAATCGGCCATCCTCGACAAGGATGCCCAAATGCCCCAGGGGCTCGAACGGCTCGCGGTAGACGTGCCGGAGGACTACAAGATTCTCGGCATCTTCATCGATGTGTTCGACGGAGTGTTCCGCCACATGAGCCAGATCCTCGATGAGAACGGTTGCATGACCGAGACGGAGTTCTGGCGCACCGTCGCCGAGTCGGTCATCGACTATCAACACGCGCACCACGAACTACAGCATCGCTTCGATCGCTACGACTTCTTCGCGCCGACTTTCCTGCATTCGTGCCTCAACCGCCTGCAGCTGAAAAACAACCTGCAAATGGTGGACCTGGCCAACCCCGCCAGCAGCCTGATCATGGCCGAGCCGCTGGAAAACCCGGTGGCGCCTTTCGCGCCATCCCGCCGAGGAGCCGCACAAAGCGGAGAGGGTGTGCTTCAGCACTAGCACGTTGCATGTATCGGCCCCCAGCGGGGGCCAAACGTTGAACCCCATGGCGTCGCCAGGCGGGGAAGGGGTTCGTATGCCTTGCGAAACCTTCCGGCGACGTCCCGGATTGCCTCGAAGATGCCGGACGGCCCGGCGTAAGGAGCATCTGCATGTTCAATCCCAATCGGACCGCTCGGCGGGTCGAGAGCTCGCCCGAGCTGGCGCCCGCGCCGCAGCTACCGATCCGTGGTTACTGTGATCCGGCCATTTATGAGCGGGAGCAGGCGCTGATCTTCCGTCGCAGTGCCCGCTACATTGGTCACGAAAAAATGGTGCCCGAGCCAGGCGACTGGTTCGCCTTGCCTCACGAAGATCATGCCCGCATCCTCGTGCGCAACGAACATGGCGTGGAGCTGATTTCCAATGTCTGCCGTCATCGTCAGGCGCTGATGCTCGGCGACTTCAGTGCCGGCACGCCAGAAACGGCTATCCGCCGCGGCAATCTACGCGCCACTGGCAACCGCATTCTCTGCCCGCTGCATGCCTGGACCTATGACAGCCAGGGTCTGATCGTCGGCGCTCCGAAATTCCCTGAACGGCCCTGCCGCAATCTGCCGCGTTACCCACTATTCAACGTGGCGGGCTTTCTCTTCGAAGGCGAGCGCGACCCGGCCAATGATATCGGCGGCCTTTTTGATCGACCGGAAATGGATTTCCGCGATTACGAACTCGACCACGTCGAGATGCATTCCTGTAAATGCAATTGGAAGACCTTCCTCGAGATCTACAACGACGACTACCACATCGCCTCTTTTCACCCCGGGCTACGTCGCTACGTGAACAGCGGTGGGCTGAGCTGGAGCTACGGCGATTGGTTCAGCCTGCAGCGGATCAACGTGAGCTCGAACTTGGCGCGCGCCGGCACCGATGCGTATCGGACCTGGCACGAGGGCCTGATGGCCTATCACGGTGGTAGCTCGCCGCCCTTCGGCGCGATCTGGGCCAGCTATTACCCCACCCACATGATCGAGGTATTTCCGCACGCGCTTGTGCTGTCCACGGTTTACCCCAAGGGCGTGCACGAGACGCTCAACGTCATCGAGTTCTATTACCCCGCCGCATTACGCGAATCCAACCGCGAACTCGTCGAAGCGCACCGCGCTGCCTACATGGAAACCGCGCTTGAGGATGACGAAATCGCCGAGCGCACCGATGCCGGACGCCGGGCGCTGTATCAGCGCGGGGTCGACGACAGTGGGCCCTACCAGATTCCCCTCGAAGAAGGCATGCAGCATTTCCATGGCTGGTATCGCTCGGTCATGGGGCCGGCGCTCGATGCGAAACCAGCGTGACGAATCGCTAGCACCCACCACAACCACAGGAACGGAATCCATGACCTGAGCTTTTCGATCGCTGACCTCAACCGACCCCTTTCAACAACAAGACGTCAATCCCATGAACAATACCCACGACATTGCGCCAGTGCGCCACCGAAACGCGCGGCAGGTAACCCCCTCTTTTTCTACGTTGACTTTAGCCCTCTGCCTCGCGCCTGTTACCTGGCTGGCGACGCCGCTGACGCTGGCCGCCGAGCGCACGCAGATCGATGAAAATGGCCAGCTAGTACTCGAGCCGGTGGACATCACCGCCGAGCGCGAAGCGGTTCCTCGCGTCACCGAGCAGGGCGACTCCTACACCATCGGCGCCACCAGCACCGCGACCAAGCTCGACCTGTCTCCACGCGAGACCCCGCAAACCTCGGTCACCGTAACGCGGCAGCAAATCGATGATTTCAACCTCAACAGCACCACCGACTTGCTACAGGCCGGCGGGGTGAACGTCCAGCGCGTGGAAACCGACCGCACCTACTACTCGGTCCGCGGCTTCGACGTGTCCAACTTCCAGATCGATGGCCTGGGGCAGCCGTTCACCTCTCAGGAGCAGATGGGCGACATCGACACCTTTCTGTATGACCACGTGGAAGTGCTCAAGGGCGCTAATGGCTTGACCGCCAATCCGGGCAACCCGGCGGCGACCATCAACTTCGTGCGCAAGCGGCCAACACGCGATTTCCAGGCCGAGACGTCGCTCAGCTACGGTTCGTGGGACACCGGCCGTGCCGAGCTGGACGTCTCCGGGCCGCTCAACGATGCCGGCAACGTGCGGGGCCGGGCATTGGTGGCGAAGCAGGATGGCAATTCCTACCTGGATCGCTATTCGCTGAACAAGACGGTATTTTCCGGCATGCTCGAGGCGGATCTGAACGCCAACAACACGGCCATCATCGGTTACTCCGAGCAGCGCAACCGGGCGGATGGAATCATGTGGGGCGCGCTGTCGCTGTACGACAGCGAGGGAGGGGAAATCGACTACAGTCGCTCGCACAGCAGCGCACCGGACTGGGCTTACTGGGACACTGATGACAAGCAGGTTTTCGCCGAACTGAACACCTGGTGGGGTGGTGGCTGGCAAAGCAAGTTGTCGCTTAACTACCGCGAAATCAGTGGCGACGCCGAGCAATTCCTTGCCACCGGCGTGCCCAATGCGCAGACCGGGCTGGGGCTGACCACCTACGCTTCCAAGTACGATCGCATGGAGCGCCAGCTGCTTGGCGACGCCTATCTCAAGGGCCCGTTCGCGCTGTTCGGGCGCACGCATGAGGTAGTGGTTGGCGCTAACTGGTCACGCAGCAACACCCGCTGGACTTCGTACGACGATGCCTTCGGTATTCCCCTACCGCCAGTTGGCGTGTTCGACGGCGACTTCCCGCGCCCAGGGTTCAACAACGGCCTGACCAGCGAAAGCGACTACACCACTTATCGGCGCAGCGTTTATAGCGCCGGGCATTTCAGCGTGACCGACCGGCTCAAGCTAATTGCCGGTGCCAGCCATACGCGACTGGACAGCGATGGCTATCAGCTCAGCGATCCGCACGCGTTCAGCGAGTCGAAGACCACGCCCTATGTCGGCGCCACCTACGACTTCAACGATCACTACTCGACTTATGCCAGCTATACCAAGATCTTCAGCCCGCAGTATCTGGTCGGCTCGTCTCTGCAATTGCTGGATCCGATCGAGGGCGACAGTGTCGAGGGCGGCATGAAGGGTGAGTGGTTCGACGGGCGCTTGAATGCCAGTTTCGCAGCGTTCCGAACGGAGCAGGAGAACACGCCGGAATATGGTGGCTTCGATCCTTCGGTGGGGGTTTCCTATTACGTCCCGGTGGATACGATTTCCAAGGGCTACGAGCTGAACATTGCCGGGCAGTTGACGCCCAATTGGGAAGTCAGTTCTGGCCTGACGCACTTGTTTTCCCTTGAAGACGCTGAGGGGCGCAAGGCGCGCACTTATACGCCCCGCAACTTCCTTTACCTGAGCACCACCTACCAAATGCCACAGGTGCAGGGCCTGAAGGTCGGCGGCAGCATGATCTGGCAGGACGATATTTTCCGCGAGCAGAGCACCACTGCTGCCGGTGAGACGATCGTCAGCCGCCAGGATGCCTATGCGGTGGTCAACGCCATGGCCAGCTACGACATCGACCGGCACTTCAACGTCGCGCTCAACGTCAACAACCTGTTCGACGAGAAGTACCTGACCAGTCTCTATTGGGAGCAGTCCTATTACGCCGCGCCGCGCAATGCGACCGTGACGCTGAGCTGGAAGTACTGAACGAGCAGCCCATCCACTGTTTGCAAGCGTGGATGGGCTTTCTCAACGGGAAGAAGGCAGGCTGAGTAGCGCCTCGGTGATGGACTCGGCCAGATACTCGACGCAGAACACGCCGCCGTGGGTCCAGGTCGATCGCATATCGGCGAAGCGCTGTTGCCGGACGAAGGGCATCGCTTGCCACAACCGACTGCCGAACAGACGATCCTGACGGGGAAAGGGTTCGATATGCAGCACGGCTCCGTCCTCGATCTGGCCCAGCACCATTACTGGTAACTGCACGCTGCCCCAGCGACTAACCGGCACCGAATGGGCAGGTCGCAGGCCGAGCAGTTGCATCGCGTGCTGCGGCATGGAGTTCGGGCCGAAAACGAGAACAGTCGTTGGCGAAGTAAACCGGACGACCGACAGAGCAGGAAGTTCGCCACCGAAATGTGCGAGCAGTCGCCCACGCATCTCGGCAATATGCGCCTCCATCGCTGTCAACTGCGCCTGTGCACGGGCCGTGCGGCCCAGAAGATGCGCGAGCTCCAGGTAGTTGTCCCGCTGCATTACAAGGTTGTCGCGCTCCTGGGTGAAGTCACCGAACGACACTACCGGCGCGATGCGCTCAAGTTTGGGGCGCAAGTCTTCGAGCAGCGGCGTGATCAGAATCAGATCCAGATTCAGCTGCGCCAGCAGCTCCAGGTTCGGCTCGGTGCGCGTACCGACGTCAATCGCCGATGTGGGCAGTTTCGGGCGCACTACCCAGGCGCGGTAATCGTCGGCATCGGCCACCGCGACCGGCTCGACGCCGAGCTTTAGCAGATGCTCCACCGGTTCCCAGCTCAGTGCCGCGATACGTGGTTCTGCGGCCTGAGCGGTGGGCTGGCCGCCGAGCAGGCAGATTAGCGTCAATAGCACGCGGCGAACGATGTTCACGACGAACGCTGCCGTGTCAGTAGGTAGATGAAATAGCTGCCGCATACCACCGAGGCGACGATGCCCACCGGAATTTCCAGGGGGAACATGAGCGTGCGGCCTAGCCAATCGGCGACCAGCATCAGCATGGCGCCGAGCACAGCGGATAGCAGCACCTGCGGCAGAACCCGGCGCGCACCCAGCATTGCCGCCATGTGCGGAGCCAGCAGGCCGAGGAAAGCGACCGGTCCCAGCAGGCTGGTCACCAGCGCACACAGTAACGATACCAGCAGCAAGAGCGCCACACGGGTGAAGGACACGTCGAGGCCACGGCTCAGGGCGACCCCGTCACCGATCGAGATCAGCGTCAGTGCTCGATGGAAAATCAGGCTCAAGCCGGTCAGTAATACGATCCCTAGGCTCATCATCAGCGATTGCCAGGCCGAGACCCGGTAAGTCGATCCGGCCAGCCAGCCGAGCAGTGCCAAGGCATCCGCGGAGCCGCGAGTCAGGCCGATCTGTAAGGCGGTATTGAGCAGCGCCGCGAGCGAGACCCCGACCAGCACCATGACCGCCGGGGCATAGCGGTGACGTCGTCCGAGCAACAACAGCAGTATGAGAACCAGCAGGCTGCCAACGAAGGCGGCCAGCGGGGCGATCAACCAGAATAGCGCGCTGCCAAATAGCATCAGCGCCACCATGACCGCGAGCGTCGCGCCTGCCGTCAGGCCAAGGATGTCGGGGCTGGCCAGTGGATTACGCAGCAAGCGCTGCAGCATCATCCCGGCGACCGCAAGCCCACAGCCTGCTGTCACTGCTGTGAGCATTCTGGGCCAACGCAACGACCAGACCAGTGGGGAGGGCCAGCCCAGAACCCAGCCGTCGGGGCCGCGATTCAGACATAGACTGGCCAGGACGATCACGACGGCCGTCAGCCCCAATACCCAGCCGCGTCGACGAGTCAGGCGGGCGGCGCCGGGCGGCAGCGCCAAGGCGTGTCGGTCTTCGGCTGACAGTTGCCTGCGTGACAGCCATAGAAGGGCTGGCGCGCCGATGAGCGCCGCCGCCGCGCCGCTCGGGATCAGCTCGGCGGTCCAGTGATTCACCAGCAGTGCCAGCACATCGGCACCCAACAACAGAAACATGCCCAGTAGCGTGCTGTAGAGCAGCTCATCGCGAGAGGTTCGCGCGCCACACAGGCGGGCAAGATTAGGAGTGATCAGGCCGATGAAGCCGATCAGGCCCACCGCAGTAATCGAGGCGGCAGTCAACCAGAGCGAGGCTACGAACAGCGCCAGCATCACCGGCCCCAACGTCAGACCACGTGCCTGCGCGCCTGTACTGCCGAGTTGGAGCAGGGTGAGCGGGCGCGGGGCGAGGGCGACGATCAACAGCCCGACCAGCAGTTTCGGCCACAGCCAGGCCACCCATTGCCAGTCGATCTGGCCCAGATCGCCTGCGCCCCAGATGAACAGCCCTCGCGTCTGCTGGTTATGGATCAGCAGGATGCCGGTAGCGAGCGCGCCCAGTAGCAGATTCAGCGCCATGCCGGCGAGGATCACCTGCAAGCCGGCGATGCCGTGGCGACCGGCAATCAGCAGTGCGAGACCGACCGCTCCCAGAGAACCGACGAGCGCCGCCCACTCGCCATGGCTGGCAGCGAATGCGGGAAACAGCAGCGTAGCGCTGGTCAAACCAAGCCAGGCGCCGGATGCCGCACCAAGGGTCATCGGGGAGGCCAGGCGATTCTGTGTCAGCTGTTGCAACACACTACCGGCGAGCCCCATGGCCGCACCTACCAGCAACGCCATGACCATCCGTGGCAGTGCCGATAGATGAAACTCCAAGGCGGCGAAATCGTCGCCCACAGGGGGCATCAGGGCCCAGCGGTGAAGCGGCCACTGGGTCATCCCGAGGTTCAGGTGCAGTGCACCCATCGCCAGCAGCGCCAACAATGTCAGCAGATAGCGCGTCTGGGTTCGGCCCAGCTGAGCCCAGGCGAAAACGGCGCGGGCCAGCGACATTTCCACTCAGCTCACCACGGCGATTTTGCGCCCTTGGCCGGGCTGATCGATCAGCTCGATACCGATCTCGTACAGCGCACTGAGGCGGTCGCCGGACAGCAGTTGCTCGGCGGTGCCGTCGAAGAATAGTCGTCCCCCTTTCAGTGCGACGATGCGGTCGGCATAGCGCGTCGCCAAGTTGACGTCGTGCAGAATCGCGATGATGCCGCGGCCGGTTTCACGGTTGAGTTCACGCAACAGCGCCATCAACTGATACTGGTGCGCAAGATCCAGGGCCGAAGTCGGCTCGTCGAGCAGCAAGAGCGGTGATTCCTGGGCCAGGAGCATGGCGATCCAGGCCCGCTGCCGCTCGCCGCCGGATAGGCTGTCGGCCAGGTGATCGGCATAGTGGGCGATGTCGGTTTGCCGCAGAGCCCACTCGATCACCCGGCTGTCCTCGGCCTGCCAGCGTCCGAGCAGCCCTCGCCAAGGAAAACGCCCCAGGCGTACCAACTCGCGAACGGTCAAGCCGGCTACTTCCGGTAGGTGCTGCGGCAGGAACGCGACGCGTCGGGCAAAGTCGCGTTGGCGGTAGGCTTCGAGCGGCTTGCCGTCTAGCGCGATGCGCCCCGTATCGGGTGTGAATTGGCGCGCGATCAGGTTCATCAGCGTCGACTTACCCGATCCGTTGTGTCCCAGAATTACCGTGAACTGGCCCGCCGCGAGCTGCAAGTGGTCCAGCGTCAGGATTATTCGGCCATCGCGGCGGACCTGGATGTCATGCAGGCTCAGCATGCGACGATCAGCTCCTCACGCAGGCGCCGTGTGCGCTCTTCTGGCTTGAGTTTCGGGCAATTGCTGCAGGGCTCGCCATCGGCACGTCGAAAATGTTGGCAGCAAACCTTGCGGCCGAGTGCCAGGCATTGGCGACTATCGCTGAGGCATATCTCGACCAGCGAGCCACCGCCAGGCAAGGCCATGGCTTCCAGCCAGCGCGCCTCGATCTCGTGCAAGGCGGCGTTGGTCACCGATGCGCGCGGCTGCACCAACAGTAACGCTGCACGCAAGCAGTCGGCGACCAGCAACCGCGCCATTTTCGGGTGGATCGAGGCTACCCCGTTGAATTCGGTGAGCTGGTCGTCGACGAAGCGGCGCAGATGGCTGCTGGCACAGGCGATCAGATCGGACTGAGTGCCACGGCACGGGCGGTGTTCCGGCAGGCGGAAACCGCAAATGAAGCCATCGCGCATCGATTGACCCATCTGCGCCAGGGAGGGCGCCCGAGCGCAAAGATGAACCGCGAGCAGGCTGAGATAGACCGGTTGCCAGACCAGCAAGGACCAGCTGCGTGCCGACCAATAATGAGCGCCGGCCTCTGGGTAGGCGTGCTGCCAGTGGGCATGAAGAGCGGCCACTCGCGCTTGGTTGCCAGTGCTTCCGCACTGTAGCTGGTCATTGCCCGCCGGGCCGATCTCGCCCGTCAGTCCGGGGAGCGCTCTGGCGGCGACGTGCAGCAGCTCGATGAGGTCGTGGCAGTTTTGAGGCATCGTGTCGAACCCGACAGCGCCGACTGGCAGCGGTTGGCCACCGAGTCGATCATTGGAAACACGATCAGTTTACGCCTGTAATTGAGAATGATTCAAATATGCGTTGTTCGTTGATTCACCTGTTGCAGTCACGGGGATCGGCGCGCGCCGTTGGCTGAGTCGATCGGGCTGCCGTCCCGCTGATATCTCACTCTGTCCATCACGCGCCGACCTTACGGTTACGGCAGCTGTTGAACAACGAAGCCGGCAATGATGGCAATTACCAGGCCGCCGACCATCAGGCCCAGGCGCAAGGCGGGCCTTTCGGTGGCAACCGGCGGCGCCGCTTTTGCGCCAGCGCCGGGAATAGCGGCCGCACGCAGCGGGTTGGGACTGGCCGGTCGAGGCACCGCCGGTTTTGCTGTGACGGCGTTAGGTAGATCGGCGGCTCGTATGAAGACGGTGGCGTCTTCGTCGACGGTTTCCGGCATGGCGATTTTCGGCCCTATGACCAACAGCGTGGTGCTGCCCAGCTGTATTTGGTCGCCGGGTTGCAGCACGGCGGTAGTGACCGCCTGATGATTCACTTTCAAGCCGTTGGCCGAGGCCAGATCCTTCACTTCGAGGGTGTCGCCTTTGAGATAGAACTCCGCATGCCGGCGCGACAATTCAGGATCGCTGAAGCAGAGCTCGCACTTGATCGAACGACCAAAAGTCATCGAGCCGGTGATGTGGTACTTGTGGCCCTGATTTTCGCCCTGAACCACCTGCAGCAGCCAACGCGGCGCTGCGCCGCTCCTGGCGCCTGCTTTGGCCGGGTCGACGATCTGCAGTTCCAGTGTGCCCAGACGCACGCGGTCGCCGGAGCGGACCTGATAACGCTCGCCAATCTTCTCTTCGTTGACGTAAGTGCCGCCTGGCGTGCCAAGGTCGGTCAAGTAATAGAAGCGGTTCTCTTGATATAGCTCCGCGTGAAAGGCGCCGATGCCTGCGTCGTCGAGCACAAGGTCGTTTCCGGTGTCCGCACCGAGGGCGAAGCGTTCATCAGCAAGCCAGACGGGGGCCTGACGATTGTCAACGAAGTGAATTCTGAGCATGTTTACGTTTACCTTGCTAAAAGGCTTCTTCGGCTCGCGGATTAACGTCCGCACCTTGGGTCACTGCTTGAAGATCCGATTCCATAGACGCTTGATCGGATTGTTCGGCGCCTGGGGAGGCTGACTTGAAACCCGTGCGCTGCTCGGTGAGCGCGGGGCGGGAGCCCTTGCCGCCAGCTGGGTCGCACGGGCCTGGGCGACCCGGCGAGAGTGTTTATCACGCAGCGCGATCAGCGTGTCGTTGCCCGGATCGGCTTCGAGCCCCCGGTGGATATACTCCAGCGCCTGGGTATATTTGCGATCGCTGTAAGCCGCTTCGCTGAGAACTATATAGCGCTGGGCGACTTGGTGTAGGCCCTCGAGCGCGGATGTATTGTCCGGCGCCCAGCCAATCACCTGACGGTAGTAGTGGATGGCGCTGTCCTCGGCTGGATCGAGCAACTGGTCATCGGCCAGGCGTTGCGCGGCCAGCTCCAGGTACTCGGCGATGCGCGCCTCGAGGATTCGTTTCAAACCGTCGAGGGCCTGGGCATTGTCAGCATCCAGGCGCAAGGCCTCGCGAAAGTAATAGTCGGCGTTATCAAACGCGGGCGTCAGCAGTTTGCCGTTGGTCAGCCGCAGCTCGGCGCGGTCCAAGTAGTCGTTGACCTGACTATGCCGGTACCACTGAAAACCACCGATCCCCATCGCGACTGTCAACAGCAGCACTGCGGAGGCGACCATCCAGTGTCGTATGCGACCGCTGCCGGCGCGTGGTTTGGCCGATCGGTTCATCGTTATGGCCGGCGCGACGCGGGTCAGGTCCATGTCCGGTTCGGTGAGGGCATCGATGGCGGCCAACAGCTCACGGCAGTCGGTGAAGCGTGCTTTCGGTTGCTTAGCCAACATGCGCTCGAGTAGCGACTGGTAAGGGGCCAGTGCCGGCGGCAATTGCGGTGGTGGCATCTGTACATGGTTGAGGACGGTTTGCGGATAGCTGGCAGCGCGAAACGGGTTGGCACCGGTAAGCATCTCGGCGAGGATCACGCCGAGGCTGTAGATGTCGCTGCGTGCATCGAGCGGCTCGCATTGCGCCTGCTCCGGGCTGCTGTAAGCCGGGCTGCCGACGGCGATGCCGAAGTGGGTGAGTTCGTTATCCAGCTCGACGGCCTTGGCCACGCCGAAGTCGGTGAGCACTACGCTGCCGTCGTCGCGAAAGAGGATATTGGCGGGCTTCACGTCGCGGTGAACCAGTCCGTTGTCGTGCACCACCGCCAGGCCACCAGCCAGTTGGCGGACGATGTCCAGCGCGCGCGACGGCGACAGTACGGTCCCACGGTGCTGCGCCAGGTCGCCGCCACCCAGGTATTCCATCGCCAGGTAATGGCGGCCATCGGCGATCTGGCCGATGTCGTGGATGGTGATGATCGCAGGGTGGCGCAGCGAGGCGACAATATGTCCTTCCTGGATGAAGCGTTCGGTGAACGCTTCATCGTCGGTGTGCAGCAATACTTTGACCGCTACCTCTCTGTCCAGCGATAGCTGAGTCGCCAGATAGACTTCGGCCATCCCGCCTTTGCCCAAGCGCTTTTGCAGTCGATAGCCGGGTACCGCTAGCATCCGTTCCGTCATGAATTTCGGCTCTACTTCTACGACTTGAGAGGTTTAAATAGTTTGTGGAGGAGCCGCCGGCCCCGTGATCCGGTCGCTGGCGGCTGCATCGTGCGGCCGATCACGATGCAGGAGATATTGTCGCGTCCGCCTTCAGCGTTTGCTTGCTCGATCAGTTGCTCGACCAGGGTTTCGAGCGTATCGGCGGCAGTGCACTGGGCATGGATCTGAGCATCGGTGAGCTCACTGGTCAGGCCGTCGCTGCACAGCAGCAACAGCTCGTCGGCGTGTAGCATGCCGCTCACAGTGCCGACCTCGAGGGCCTCGTCGCGGCCCAGACACTGCAAGATGATGTTTTTCCAGCGATGGTTGTGCGCATCGGCGGGGTCCAGTTCACCAGCATCGACCATCGCCTGCACCCAGCTGTGGTCGCGGCTCAGCGGCACGATATCGTCTGCGGTGACACGATAGGCGCGGCTGTCGCCGACCCAGGCGAGCTCGAAGCTGGCGCCATCGAAGTGAGCCGCGACGACCGTAGTGCCCATGCCATCTTGTGCTGCGGCGTCGAACACGGCGCGGTTGGCAGCACGGACAGCCGCCTCCAGCGAATCACCCCAACCCACTGCCTGTTCCAGGACCTGCAAAGCCAAGGTACTGGCGATTTCGCCGTACTGGTGGCCGCCCATACCGTCGGCCACCGCCCAAAGACCGAGTGCCGGGCAGCAGAGCAGGGCGTCTTCATTGTGGTCGCGCGTCCTGCCGGGTGAGGTAAGCCCGGCGAAATCCAGCAACGAGGCAGATGCGATACGAAGCATGCGAAGGTCGGTTCCTTGTTCCTGCGGCACAACTATCGGCAAGTCATACCCAGCATGATGCGTCGGGCATACGCTACTGTCACCGCTCGCACACCAGCGATACGGCAAATTGTTAACCAATCGGCTTCTTGGGGCGGTACTGCGAAGGGAGGGCGCTCGTGTGATTCCGGGTAGATAAACCGTTCACTCAACTTTCTTCCTGGCATCGATTGCAAACCGCGAAGCCGTTATTTGTCCTAGAGCAAGTCAGCTTTGCCCTGCGGGAATAATCGATATTCGTCCGTTTTTCTCGAGAATTGCAAACTTGATCTGGTCGAGGCTGGTAAGCCCGTGCGAGTTACGAGCTGCTTCCAAAATATCGGATTTATCAAGGCGCGCCTTATCGGCTCGCCTTTTCAGGACCTCGCCATCTTGAACAATGATGATGGGGTTGCCATCCATTACTTTGGCGACTCGGGGCGAACGGCGCTTGATTAAAGACAAGGTTATGTCCATCGCAACCAGCGAGACGATGACCACAATGGCATTGGTCACGGAGAAATCATCACCCAGCAATGCCTGTTGCGTCGCCTCGCCAATGACAAGAAGCAACACGAAGTCGAATGTTGTGATTTCAGAAAGTGTACGCCGACCGGCGATTCGAAAGATGATAAGAAGGGCCAGATATATCACTGCAGCACGAAGGACTGAATCCATTTTTTGCCAACCCTTTATGGATAGATAAACTGGCCAACTTCTACGCTCTGGTCACCAGAGCGAATGTTTGTTTTCACGGGTCCTATCCCCGTCGCGCGCAACGCGAAATAGGCGGTTGCCCAGCCTTGGGAGTCAGGTTTGAGCTCAAGCCTCATTCCATCACCGAACCCCTCTGCATTGGCTGGTTCTGGTTGTATGCCTTCGATGGTAAAGCGCTGCAGTAGCGCGCCGTCGATGATGAGCCAGACCTTTCCCTGTTCATCCGCTTTCGCTTTCACGACCATCTCGTTCGATGCGCCGTTCCGATCGAATCGATCGTATTGAATCCGCAGCTCTCCATTGGGCGAGACGGCTTGCGTCTTGCTCAACGGGCCTGTGCCGAGCAAGCCCAACAACGCCACGAGCACGACCAGAAAAAACATGCACCAGCCAATACGTTCGGCCCGCCACAGTTTGACCTGCAAAGACATATCTTCCTGGACAGGGAAGTTCCTGCTGCGCAAGTCATCCTTTTGGCTAAGGAAACTCTGAAGAAGACTTCCAGATTTTGGCAAAATACCCGGATTCCACC